>JBFJYU010000067.1:0-11930 GCA_041622435.1 Thermoplasmatota archaeon
CACCACGCCGAGGCCCCGCGGGAAGTCCGGATGGTCGATGGCGAGTCCCAGCAGGCCGTCGGCGCCCTCCTTCGCGATGACCTTCCCCTGGCAGCTCTTGAGAATGGTTGTGTCGAGGCGGTTGAAACCACCTACCAAGTCGGGGTGGCGCACGAGAGCCTCCCAGATCCAGTCCTCGTCCCGGTCCCGGGCTAGGCCCGCGTACAAGAGCGCCAGCTCCGACACGGTGTTGCTGACCGTCGGCAACCCACAGCCATCGCGGGCGACGCGCGCGGGATTCCACTCCGCGCCCAGGTAGCGCCGAACCTCGTCCAGGTAAGCCTGGAAGAAGAGGTGCTGGGGCAAGAGGTACCCGATGCGGGGCCAGCCCTTCTCCTGGCAGCCGCGAATGATGGCGGCGTGTTCGCCGCTGCACGTGTGGTACCAGCGCCGCGGGCGGCGAACCTGGCGACCGAACTGGACCAGGGGCACGTCAAGCGGGGTTTGCATGAGGCCCCACTCCGTCTCGTCCAACAAGCTCTGAGCCGCCGCCACGTGCTCTTTGTCGCCGTTGTGGCTCGCCACCGAGATGGCCTTCTGCTCCCACGAGATGCCCGCCGCCTCCAACTCGTCGGCGAAGACCTTCATCATGAGTGGTTTCATCATGGAACGGCCGTAGCAGAGCACGTTGCCGCCGAAGCTGTGGAACACCTCGTCACCGTGCGCCCACGCCACCGCGCCGTGGATCGTGGTCTCGGAAACGCCGTTGCGCCGGTAATCAACCAGCGGCTCCCATTCCACGTCGCGCCCCGTCGGGATGCCGGTCTCCTGGTCCCCGAGCGGACTCTTGGGGTACATGCGCCGCCAGGTGCCAGGGCGGTCGGTGAGGGCCGTCGGACGGGTCACGGCCCCGCGAGGCACACGCATGGTTTAGCCGGCTCGGCGCCCGCGTAGGGCTCTGCCCCACACGCGCGGGCGTGGCGGGCCATGGCCCTTGACCGCCAGGGCCGACTAGCGCAGGTCACGCATCGCTTGCGCCACGTCATTGGGCCAAAGGTCAGCCCCCGTCAGGCGACCGGTTTCCGGGTAGTCCCGGACGAGGCGGCCCCCGACGACGACGCGCGCGGCGCCCGCGCGGCGGAGAGCCTCGACTGCATGGCGCGCGGGTACAAGTTGGCCGGGCAACGCCAGGGAAAGACACACCAGGTCCGGTTTGTGCTCCCGCACGTGGGCCACCAAGTCGGCCAGGGGGACATCCGCGCCCAGCAGTTGCGTGTCCCAGCCCACCTGGCGCAGCCGGTCAGCCAGCAGGGACAACCCGATGGAGTGCCGGTTGCCCTCGATGCACGCCAGCACGGCGCGGCCGCCCGTGGGAGCCGGCTTCGCGTCCGTGCCAAGGGACGCCAGTGCCGCGCGGCAGGTGGCCGTGGCCAAGTGCTCCTTTGCCACCGTGATGGCGGTCGTCTCCCACAGCCGACCGATCTCCTCCATGGCGGGCTGCACGAGTTCGTCGGCAACACGGGCCCCGTCGGTGGCCGACAGGATGCCGGCGGCTGCGGCCTGGTCCCCGGCCAATAGCGCCTCGGTGAGAGCCGCGACGCGCGGGTCGCTGGCTTCCGCTTGCGCCCGAACCACCGGCGGCGAGCGCAGCCGCGGGATGTTGTGCAGGAGAAGGTCCCGCCGGGCCCCTGGTCCGACGACATCGGCCATGATCTCATACGTGGCCGCCAACGCCTCGGCGCTCATGCCGTGCCCCTCCTCAACGCGCCGCATCCAATCGGTGTAAGCCGCAAAGAGCTCCGGATCGTGGCCCTCCGCCGCCGCGCCCAGGAAGTCGAGGTGATGCTGGACATCCTGACGGACACTGCGGGGGCCCCGCTTGACCGCCCGGTCGAGCCAGGCGGGATTCAACTGGTACATGCGGCTCACGATGGCGGCGGCCTCGCCGCTGACACCTACGAGTTCAGGCATTCCCTCCTCCCGGGCCGGCCGGCTGCCTCACCATGTCTGCCACTGGCACCCTTCATGGCCTTGGCCTGCCGGGCTTCGGCTCAGCGGGTGACGCCCACCAGGGGGAACCAGCCGACCGTCCGCAGGTCACGCGGGGATCGAGGCGCGCACCCGCGGCACCACCTTGCCCATGAACGCCTCCATGTTCCTGATCACCCGCGCCGAGTCGTGGTTGAAGAAGTCAAACCACAGCATTAGGCGGTCGTCGGGGTGGAACCGCTCGGCGATCTGGGCCGCCACGTCCTCGGCGTTTCCGATAACGGCGTTTTCGGCGGCGTTCTCGATCTTGGCGGGGTCAAGGGTGCCGGTGAGGGCGTTCCAGTACGCCGCCAGCGCGGCCTTGGCCTCGGCGTGGGCCGCCGCTGTCCGGTCAGCCGGGCTCAGGTCCGGCTCCTCGTTGAGGAAGACCATCACTGTCCGGGGCATCATGGAGCGCTCCCAGGGCCCGCCGTCGGGGTGGTAGAGGCTCCGCATGCGCTCGTGGGTTGCGTCGATGATGTGCGGCGGCGTGATGCTCAGGTTGGCCACCTGCACCGGCAAATACCGGTTGGCCAGCTCGACGATGGCCGGGTCGTGGCTGCCGGCGACCAACTGGACGAGCTCGCGCCGCCACTGCTGGGGAACCACTTTCAGGTGTTCGAACTCGAAGCGCCGGCGCAGCACCACGTGCTCAACCTCGCCGCGCGCCTCGTGGGGCTCCAAATGGGCGGGCGCTGCGGGGATGATGGAACCCGCAGCCCCGCCGGCGGCCGTGTCGCCCGCCAGGCTCGTGTCGGGCCGCCGCTCCAGCCGCCCGGCCGCCTCGCCGGCCGCACGAATCCGCGCCCAGTCGTCGGGCGTGCGGCATTCGGCCTCGGTGATGGTGCGCTCCGGCACATCGTCGCTGCACAGCGTCTCCCCCGCCAGCAGCCGGCAGAAAATCTCTGTCGCCTCGTGGAAGATTTTGCCCTTCAGGAAGGGATACGGGATCGCTCGCTCCAGGTCGTCGCGGGGGACGTAGCCGTGGGCGCGGTTCATGTAGTCAAAGCGGCCAGCGCTGAAACCGACGTGGATGCAGCGGGGCGTGCCGTCCGGCTTCCGGCTCAAGCCACCCGGCCGCTCGTCCAAGTCGGCCAGCGTCGCGAAGAAGGCGATGCGCTCGGCCGCGGCAATGGGGCCGCCGCCTTGCAGGATGTTCATCACCGCCGAGCCCACCTCGATCTGGCCGTGGCGCAGGCCCGGGTCGCCGTGTTGCTTGCGTGCGCGCTGCAAGGCGGGCGTGTGCCGGAGCGCCTGCTCCCGCGCCGCCACGGTGGCCGTGTGCTGGAAGACCAGGTGCGCCGATTGGAGCATGTCGCAGTTCAGCCCCACCTCGCCCTCCCAGTGGGGAATGACCGGCTGCGCGTTGCGCTTCTGCACCTCGCTGCTCAAGTGGCTCTCCGCCAGCCACGCAACACCGTAGCCCAGCCGATCGGCAGCCTCCACCTGCTCCAACCAGTTGCGAAACATCGTCCGCTCGTCAGGCATGTGGCCGTCCACCGGCGTCTGGCTGATGCTGAAGAAGACGTCGAACTCCATGGGCCAAGCCCCCGACCCGCCGGCTTCACTTACCGGTTTGCCTCCGCAGCCAGCCCGCCCGCTACTGCCTCTGACGCGCCCACAAGACCGTGTGGCGCCGCGGCGAGGTGAACACGGGACTGGCCCGGGGGCCGTCCGCCATCCTCCGCCGCGTGCACCTTTAAAGTGTAATAGGCACCAAAAGAAATTCTAGGAGGGGGTCGGCGGCTGTCCGGAAATCGTCAATTCGTGCCAGTTGGTAGAGGGTTGCAGCCAGCAATTCAAAATCTCCGATACGGGCGACCCCAAGGGAAAAAGATTGCGCCAAAAGTAGCACTATTATCCAAAACGTCTAATGCCCCTCTTGCCCTTCCTGCCCCCGTTGCTAACGCGTTTTAGCGGAGGCACGACCAGGCAGGTGACCAGATTGTCAATTCAGTTTTCCGAGAAATCAGCCCCGATGGATTTGCCCAGCGTTGTGAACGGCGCCGTGGGATCGATGGCAAAGAATTGCATGGGCTACATGAATCCCAATGCATCCGGCGACGGGTACATTGCTGCCATGAAACTCTCGGTCGACAAAGTCAGTACCAAAGGCCTCGACATCGGTACCGCCGGCATCGTTTCCTACGATCGCTGCGAGAAGGACGATGCCTACATCGGCCAGATCAACATGGGCACGGCGTCGTCGTTCTGCGGCGTCAACGGCGCCCTCTGGGGCTACCACCTGGCCAAGGCCGACGAGATCGCCAACGGGACGCTGAAGCCGCTCTTCACCTATCCCGGCCCCGAATACCCTCCGGACGAGGAACTGCCGGCGCAGGGTCCAGTGCCAGTCTACCCCGTCGCGCCGCTGCTGGACGCCGCCGAGCGCCTGTTTGGCCGCATGGACAAGCAAGGCAGCGGCCAGGACGACCTGCGGCGCTTCCCACCGCTGCCCGGCGCCCACGTCATCTGCGCCAACAAGGATGCCAGCGGGCCGGGGCCGGGCTACTTCTGGTCGGCCATCGGCATCGCCATCGCGAAAGACCGCGAAACGCAGGCCAACCTGTTCATCGAGGACGCCGACGTGATCAAGGTCACGACCGATGTCGGCCCCGACGGCCAAGTCAGGATCAGCCCCGCCCCCGACGAGGTGGACGCCATCCTGAAGACACACCTGCTCAACGTGGCCAAGAGCATGGTCCTGTGCGGCCAAGACCAGGACGTGGTGTTCGAGAAGATCTTCCTGGGCGCCAAGTTCATCTTCGCAGGCGCCGACGAGTGGGGCTGCGCCCTAACCTGCGCGCCGTACGTGACGCTGGCCCAGGACGCCATTCCTTCGGGCCAGCCGCCGGCGGTCTTGCTCAAGCAGACGGTGGAGCAATGGGAGAAGGAGTTGGATCTGCCGCCGCTGCCGCCTGCTCCCCTCAAGGCTGCCATCGTCGGCGGCGTGGGCGTTCCCATCCCCGTCGCGGCCCTGCCCGGCATGGCGGGCAACGGTGGCTCGGCCGGAGGCGCACCCCGTGTCTGAACTGGTCGGCGTAACCCAGCAATCCGGCGTCACGGGCATCGTTGCCGACATCGTCGCGCTATGGTCCGACATGAACCCTGCCGCGGGCTATACCGGAGGCCACCTGGCGGCGCTGGACTCCCTCTTCGTGCAAACCCCCGCCAACCGCGAGGAGGTGCGCCAGCGTATCGTTGGCTTGCGTGGCCGCCTGGACGAGATCGATGGCAGGGACCTGCGGGCGACGGCGGCCGCGATCCTGACGACGCTGGCGACCCAACTCGATTTCGCCCGACCCAGCGGGGCAGGCCCCTCCGGTACCGGCGCCGGTGGTGTGTTCGCGGCGGCCGACGGCGTCTTCTACATCGTTCTCAAGGGCGACCACAACGCTGCCTTCGTGCCCACATACCTGAAGGCCGTGGAGCAGACCGTGATCTTCGAGACATCGCGGTGGGCGGGGCAGGACGCGTCCATCCTGGTTCGCCAGGAGTGCCTGAACACCGCTGACTACCTTGAAGGCACCCTGGCCTCCCTGACCCAGGTGCGCCCCGACGTGCAGCCGCTCGTCGATGCGATTCTTGCCGTGCTGCCCGCGTACCGGGCCCTGTTTGCCGTGGACGGCCTTGATGCGCCGGATTTCGCGACGCGGTGGAAGGTCTTCCAGCAGTGGGACGCGGCGTGGGGCCCCATGGTGGCACCAGGCTATCCACGATGCTTGCGGGACGCGTACCAGATCACGGACCCGGCGCGGGAGATCGAAACCACCGCCGAAGCCTGGCTGGACCTGGACATGCCGGTGACCACGGCGCTGGCGCAGCAGGTGGCCGCGCTACCATCGATCGGAGCCACCGGGACCCTGCAGGACATCTGGGACCGCATGAGCGAGCACTACGCGGTGGACTTCTCGGTGTGGATGGACAAGGTCGTGAAGGCGTGCAACGAGTACGGGTCCAAGTACATCATCCGGAGCACCAGCGAGGACCGCGTGGACTTTGCGGCCACGCCCAGCTACCTCGTTAACCTCGTCACCGGAGGCGAGGACTTCGCCGTCAACTACCTGGATCCGGCCAAGGCGTACTCGCAGCTCTACCTCACCACGAGCAAGAACACGTCCCTGCTGACCATGATCAACATCCTCGTCCACGAGGCCTCCCACGGCTACAACTTCGTTCTGTCGGCCCACGAGGCGCAAAGTCCCCTGTTGAACCTGAACACGGCCCTGGAGGTGCCGATGACGGAGGGCATGGCGTTCTACCGGGAATTCCAGTACTGGCAGGCAGCCGCCGCCCTGCTCGGGCGCACCGACCTCGACCCGGTTGAGGCCGCCTACCTGGGCCTCTACGGCGAGAATGCCGCCGACCAGGCTGAGGGCGTCCTCTGCGCCCAACTGGAGACCTACATCTGGCGCGTCATCCGTTACATCCGGGCGCTATGCGACGTGCGCGTCAACGGTGGTGCCATGACCTACACGCAGTTCATCGAATGGGCCGCCAAGCGCACGGGCCTGTCGGTGGAGACCTTGCACGGCGAGTGCTTCACCTTCATGGCCTCGCCAGGCTATGCTCCGTGCTACGCCATGGGCGGGGCCGTGTACGCGCGCTACCAGAAGGCCGCCCTGGCCCGTGGCATGGCCGAGATCGACTTCAACACCCCGTGCTCCGCCGAGGGCTTCTACGCTTGGCCCGTGGCGGTGCGGCACATGGCGAGCCTGGCGCAGGGGAGCGGCCCGGCATGAAGGGCACGGGCGAGGCGGGCGCGCTGAACCTGGAGCCCCCAGCGGCCGGCCCGGTGGTGGAGCTGCCCGGCTACGGGCCGGTCAAGGAGCGCCAACTGGCGGGCAACCTGCCCGTCAACGATCGCCACGATGCGTTTGCCTACTTCTGGTTCTTCGAGTCCCGGGACAAGCCGGAAACCGATCCCATCGTCATCTGGCTCAACGGCGGACCGGGCGCGTCCAGCTTCATCGGGTTGTTCGAGGAGGGCGGCCCGTACCGCATCGCCGAGGACCTGAGCCTGCGGGACAACCCCTTCAGTTGGAACCGCCGCGCCAACTTCATGATGATCGACCAGCCGTGCGGAACCGGCTTGTCGCTGGCCCTCAACCCGGAGGCGCAGCCCCGCACGGAACAGGAGGCCAGCGAGCAACTGCTCTACGCACTGCGCGGCTTCTTCGAGCGCTGGCCGGAGTACCAGGACCGCGACGTGTACCTGTTTGGCGAATCGTACGCCGGCGTCTACGTGCCCCTGCTGGCCACCAACATCCTCGCGGCCGGCGACATCGGCGGCCCCGCAATCCGGCTGGTGGGCATCGGCGTGGGCGATGGCTGGGTGGACCCCATCGTGCAACAGGCCACGTACCGGGATTACGCGTACGCCCAGGGCCTCGTGGGTCCCAGCGAGGCGCGGCAGGCGGGGCACTTGTACGAGGCCTGCGCGCGGGCCATCCGGCAGTCGGGTCCCGTTGCCTCGCGCCAGGCTGACCGGGTCTGCAACCGCATCGAGGAGTACATCAGCGAGGCCAGCGGCGGCGCCAACGTCTACGACGTGCGCCGCTTCGGCGACTACGACTTCAGCCGGATCGGCGAGTACCTGGACGAGCCCCTCGTACGCCAGGCACTGCACGTCGATCCCCGCGTCCCGGCGTGGCAGGAGACGTCCAAGCGCATCGCGTTCCTGCTGGAACTGGGCGAGCAAAACTCGTACGCCTACCTGTACCCGCGGCTCTTCGAGTCGCTGCGCGTGCTCATCTACAACGGCATCTACGACATGGACTGCAACTTCATGGGAACCGACGCGTGGCTCGCCGGCCTCACCTGGCCCCAGCGGAAGGAGTTCATCAACCAGCCACGCACGCCATGGATGCTGGACGGCAAGGTCGTGGGCAAGATGCGCGCGGCCGGCAACCTGACGCAGGTCGTCGTCGACGGCGCCGGCCACCTGGTGCCCATGGACCAGCCGGAGGTCGCCTTGGCCCTGCTCAACGGTTTCCTGCACGGCGCGCCGCCCCTGACGGCGACCCCCCAGCCGGCGTCCCAGCGCCGTTCCCGTCAAGGCCGCGTGGTGGACGCATCCGGCCCAGCGTGAGAAGGGACCCGGTGCCCTTGGCGCGGTATGGCTGGCAGCGCGGCCGCCAGGCACCTGGGGCGCCCGGACCCGGCCTCCACCGGCAGCTTCCTGTCGGCGGCGCCCTCCAGGAGATGAAGCGAAGCGGAACCCGCGATCAGATCGACCGCTTGACGCGGGCCCTTCTTCCCATGAAACGCCTCGACTTGGCCGCCCTGGAGGCCGCCTACCTCGGCACGGCAAGCGCCTGACGACCGGGGGCACGGCCGCCGGCCGGCAGGTGCTTGCGCTCCCCAGCAGCGCCAAGGCCAGCCGCGCCACGGCAGCCAAGAGGCGATGTGGTCAGGAGAACAGGACAAGAGGGAAGTGTACCGATGCGTGGGTTTCGGGGGGTTCAGGCGGACTCGGGCAACTGGCGGAGCAACCGGTTGCCGTGGTACTTCTGGAGAAGCCCCGCCGTGAGGTAGACGTGCACGATGCCATACACGACCACCACGCCGGATGCCGACGCGGCCCAGGCGGCGAGGCCCAGGCCAACGGAGCCAACCAACGCCGACAGGAGTGAGAAAGCCAGGCCCAGGCTTCCCCCCAACGCGATTCCGACTCCCAAGAGCCGGTGCTGTCTGTAGTATGGATCCAGGTCGTCCGCCGACTCTGGATCCACGATGAGTTCACCAACCATCGACCAAACAACGCCGCGTTTCAGGCTTAGTCTTTCCCGTCGTTTTGGTGGCCTGGCAAACCAAACAGTAGCACGCTTTGGGGCTAGGCGGGACTGGTTCCGGCCGCTTCGGTCACCTGGTTGCGGACCGCCCAGAGCTCGGGCCACAGCACCTGCTGGACGTCGTCCTCCAACTGATGGATCGCGTAGCCCTTGAGGCTCTTGACATCGCGGCCGATGACGCGCTTGACCATGGCGAGGTGGTTGAGTCGCCAGATGTGGAAGAACATGTCAAAGTCGGTCAGGGCCTCGAGGAACCGCATCAGCTCGATGTCCTCGTGGCGGGCGGTGTAGAGCGCCATGAGGTCGGCGTTGCGGCGCTTGAGAAGCGCCTGCACGCGGGGCCACAGCCGAGGGCCGTGCATCAGGATGTTGCGGAAGCCGGGGCTCTCCGAGCCGCTGCCGTGCCCCAGGGCCCCACGGATGACGTGGAAGTCCCAGGGCGTCATGGTTTCGAGGACATGCATGGCTTGCGTGTTGATGCGGATGATCTCGCTGCAGCGCACCATGTGCGGCACCGCCTCGACCAGCTTGTCCTCGTCCGCCAGGCGGCCGACGTGGGCGAGTTCGTGGAGGATCAGCTTGCACCACAACTCGAAGCTCTGGTGGACCACCTGGAACATCAGTTCATCGTGGTGGACGAGCTCGTCGGCGCCCTTCTGGAGTCGCAGGAGGGCATCAACCCGCATGTACCGCTCGTAGTCAGTGGCACCCTCGCCGGGCAGGACGGGGCCTTCGGAATTGTGCACGGGGCACCCGTGGCCCGGGCTCGTGGTGCGCCCGCCGGGTTCGTTTTCAACATTGTTTCCAGACACGATAACCACCGAATGTACAGAAATGCACAGCCGGCGACGGGGGCGCCCTACAAAGAGCCACCGGCCGCCGGAGCCCCGCCCACGGTCCCGGACAGCCAGTTTTATCTACGCTCGCGGCGCAATCGTATTTGATGGTCATCCGATTCCTGTTCAAGACCGCCTGGTTCACCGGAAAGTTCGCGCTCAAGCACGTCGTCATCCCGGTAGCCATCTCCGTTGCCACCGCCGCCGTCCTAGGCGAGTTGGCCGAGCGCGTGCGCGAGGGTAGCCACCCAAACGGTCGAGTGAGCCCGGTCATCAAGCCTGAGCCTTAGCACCATACCCCTAGACGGTTGCTATCGCCGTCCCGCGTTGTCCTCAAGGCCAACGCTTGTTCGATTGACTTCATAACGCATGACGGACCTCCCGAAGGTATGCGAGCCGCGAGCTCCCCCTGGGTGGCCCTGCCTCTGCTTCTCTTGCTGAGCCCCGTGCATGGTAGCTCGGATGACCAGCAAGCGAGCACGAATTGCGAAGCACGGGGCGGTGCGTCGGACCCTGCCGGCGACCCGGCTCCGTACCCTCTTAGCGACCCAATCGGCCCCGAATTCCCAGCCGTGGACTTGTTAGCCGTCAATGCCTCCCTCTTCACAGAAACGCTGCGCATGGAGTTGACGCTGGCAGAGGCACCCCCGCGCGGTGATCCCCTCGAAACCTATCGCTATTGGATCATCATTATGGTCCGGGACCCGGGTGGCCAAGACTTCGACGTTTCCCTACGCGTGTTTGCGTCCCAGACTTACGAGGATGCCGCACTCATCGGCCCGGGTGAATTGGGCAGCCCGTACATGGGCACGGTGCCAGCGGTCTGGGCGAACTCGACGGTGGCATTTGATGCGCCGCTCGCCGCCATCGAGGAGTACCTTGGTCCCGATCTCTCCTATGGATCACCCCAGGCCCAGTCCGACGGCCCTCATCGCGCGGGAGGATTGGTGCAGGGAATGGCGTTCGCGGCCCCGTATTACGTAGATCGCCTGGATGCCTTGGGCCCCTTTGAATTGCTGCAGCCGTGCAGCTTGGAAGTGCCGGTGTCAGGAGCGGCGGCGGCATCGGAGGACGGACCCATCACGGTTGGGATAGGAACCGTCGGGGTCATTGCCGGCGCCTTTGGTGCGGCCGGCGTGGCACTCGGATCATGGCGACGCCAGTAGCACGAGTTGCCGCCCCGCTAACGTAGGCTCAAGGCCACTTACGACCCGACCGGGGTGGCCCCCCGCGCCAGAAATCCGACGTAGGCATTCTCTTGCCATCGCCTATCACAACCGGCGCCGTGCCGTCAGCGGGCCTCCCTTTCAGGCTTCATGGCACCCATACGTGCTCCGCTCACCGACAAGCAGCATGGATGTGGGACACCGACTCCGGCATCCTCGCCAAGGCCTTGCTAGCCGGCAGCGGGATGGCGCTGTGCCCGACTCAAACAAGGGGCCGGCGATCACTGCCCAACGTTTGGAGCCACGGTACCGTCGGGACCCCCGAGCACGAGGTAGACGTGAGCATACTCTACCGGGCACCCACCTATTCATCGACAGGCCAAGGCCCGTTCGTGGCACCTCTTGACAGCCCCGATAGTTCCTCACTTGTCCGTGACAGGACAGGAAATCGACATGACATCAAGGAACAGCAGAACGCGAATGGGCCTGGCGTCCCTGGCGTTGGTACTCTGCCTGACCGCAGCGACGACGGCCTCCTCGTCAGCGGGCCCCCTCGACGCCGTTGGGCCCCGAGAAGACATCCACATCAGGGCAGGTGACGCAATGACAGTCTCGACGCTGATCGCCAAAAGAATCACGATCGACGGCACCTTGCAAGGGCAACCAGGATCGCCCGTCCGTTTGATCGCTGAAGAAATCCATCTCGGGCCAAAGGGCGCCATCCGCGGCGCCGATGGGCTACCTGGCAGCAGCGTGATCGCTCCGGAAGCTCATGCTGGAGCGGGCGCCCACGGCCAAGACATCAGCCTGGCGGCCAAACTCATTACGGGTGAACACGGCTCCTTTGTGAGATCCGGTTCTGGTGGAGCAGGTGGCAGCGCTCAAGGGATCAGCAACGCGATCGGCGGCGATGGCGGCCGAGGCGGTTCGATCGTCCTAGAGGCATTATCGGTAGCATTCCAGGGCGAGTGGTTGCTGGGCGTCGGCGGCGACGGCGGCAACGCCCTAGCAGTCGGCGACGGCCTCGCGCCGGCTCGCGCCGTGGGCGGGGCCGGTGGCGCTAGTGGGCAAACGATCATCAACGGCGCGCCCGCGCCAGCGCACTACCGGCTCGTGTTCTCGCCAGG
>JBFJYU010000068.1:0-11767 GCA_041622435.1 Thermoplasmatota archaeon
CGGAACACTGACCAGGGGCGCCATAAGGGGGCCCCAGTTGGGGTAGTAGTTGCCATCCTCCAGGGCGACGCCAGCCAGCAGCGTCGACGGGTCGAGCAGGAAAAGCGCCACGGCAAGGGCGACCAGCGCGACGGTCATGAGCCGCATGACGCGCCAGGAGAAGCTTCCCGGGCTGCGAACGCTCTGGGACGCCGCGAACTCCACCAGGAAGAACGGCAGCGGCAGCAGGAAGCCGAACTGGATCATGTAGTACCGCAGCGCGCCGTCGGCCGTGGCCGACTCAACGCCGAGGTTGGACACGACGATCTGGGTACCCCAGAACAACGCGAACATGGAGAAGGCGACGGCACCGCGGGGCCGGCTGCGGCCGCCGCGGAGGGCGAGTACGCCGAGGACGATCAATCCTAGGGCGCTCACCAGCGCCCAGATCGCGGACATCAGGGAGTAGGACAGGGTTGCCATGCATGACCCTCCTCTAGCTCCCGACCACGCAGTAAGGGACACACAGGCCGATGGCATAACTGGTCCCGGCGCCGAGGGAGGACGCGCCGGAATCATTGAGGGTGATGCCTAGGATGTCGACGGGCTGGCTGCCGCCGGGGGCGTCGGCGACGACCGTGATCGTCCAGGTGCCGGCCGCCGTGGCGGTCGCGGCGACGACGGCGTCGCCGTCAGCCGTCCCGCGCAAGCCACCGGAGGCATCGCGAACCTCGGCGACGACGGCCGGGTCGGAAGCGCCCTGGGCGATGGAGATGACGATGGAGTCGCCCTGGGCCACATCGAAGGTGTACGTGTCAAGCGTGTCACCGGGCGTGGCGCCAAGAACGCCGCCAAAGCAGGCGCCGGGGGCCTCGACGCCACTGGAACCGGTGGGTCCCGCGTCGCCGCCCGAGCCGCCGTCGCCGCCGGTGAAGCTCCCCACCAGGGACGTGCCGGTGCCGAAGGTGTAGTCGGCCGTGCCGACCGAGCCGACCGGGCGGTAGATGTGCGCCAGCGCGTCGTCCACCTCGCCGACCGCGTAGCCCAGGGTCCGCTCCGCCGCATGCATCGCGGTGGACAGTTGCGGGGCGCCGCTGGCAGGGCCAAGGGCCGCCGTCAGTTCTGAGGGGCCGGCCGCCGCCAAGCTCAGGCAACCGGGACCGGCGGCCGTTCCGCTGAATTCAAACCAATCCGAATCATCGGTTCCGGCCAGCATGCCGGAAAACGGGCCTGTGCCCGTTAGCAATGTGGCGATGCCCACGGCGTCGGCGGCGTCAGCGCCGGTGTTTGCATCGTTTTGCCCAATGACGCCGCCAGAGGCATCGACATGGAGCATCTCAATGGTGGCCACGAGGACCAAGGCGACAACGGCTACGGAAACCAGCAGGACACGCACCAACATTCCTCCTCTCCGCGCCCAACATCGGCGCGCGTGATAAGATTTTGTTCACCGGCAGGCAGGACTTTTTTAGCCAAAGTGGTGACGAGGGTGTTTGCATCCGCTAGATTGCAGGAACCACATGGTTATTGCTGCCCGCCGACCAATGTCGGAGTAACAGGCGACGGTCCGCCAGCGCGACCCCACACTGCCGCAGTGTGGCAGCGTCCGACGCGGCCCACTTCCTGTTCACCCCAACCCAGGGCCGGCCCACCCCCCCAAATGCCAGCCGGCCCGGCCCCGCTCGCGAATCACCCCCGCGAGCGGGGCCCCCGCCCTTTTCTTGTCGTGCACCTAGTCGGTTGCAGCGGCGACGATTTTGAGCATGGCTTGGGCCGGCCGTCAATTGATTTTATGATCCCTTAAAATTGATGTTTGCGCGGCCCTGGCGCCAATTCCCCGGCCTCCTGCCAGAACCTTCCAATGTACAGTTCTGGCTGCAAACGAAAAGGTGCAGACACCGCCTCAGTTTAGTGAAGAAACCCGCGTCCGACGCCGGGTGGGGGCTCGCTGGACCGAACGCTATGAGCGTCGGTGCGCAAGCGAACCGCCGGAGATCTGACGACCATGATGAAAAAAACAATCCTGGTGCTGGCGGCAACCTTGTTGCTGGCGCCCCTAGCGCTCGCGGTGGAATCGCCCGTGAACGAACTGACCGAGGCGACCGGCCCGGTCACCGATGTGGCCGCCGCAGTGCCGATCGGTATTCAGCCCTATTTCATCGGCTTCTATGAATTGCCGGAAGACCGCAGTTCGTACGCCGGCATCCCGGTATTCCAGGTCGACGAGGACCTGAATTTCCTCAAGGTGCGCACCGACCAGCACTCGGCGCTGCGCGCGGCGGCCCTGGCCGACCCCAACGTGCGCTACGTTGAGTGGGAGAACCTGGACGCCCTGCAACTGTTCTACGTCCCCAACGACGCCAAGTACGCCGAATCGGGCCACTACGGCTCCAAGATCGTCGGCGGCGAGGGCGCGTGGGACGTGACCCTGGGCTCGACGGCCGTGAAGGTGGCCATGGTGGACACGGGCATCAACCGTGACCACGAGGAGTTCGCTGGCCAGAGCCGCGTCCTGCAGGGCTACGACTTCTACGAGAACGACAACGACCCGCAGGACACCGGCGGCTCGTGCAGCTACCACGGAAGCCACACGACTGGCACCGCGGGCGCCACCATCGACAACGGCCTCGGCATCGCCGGCATGAGCCAGCACTCGATCCTGCCCGTCAAGATCTTCCACCGCGCTGGCGGCGGCCCGTACGGCTGCAAGGCTGGCGACATCACCAGCGCCCTGAAGTACGCTGGCGACCAGGGTGCCCACGTCAGCTCCAACTCATGGGGCGGCGGCTCCAGCACAGCCTACAACGACGCCATCCAGTACAGCCACGACCTGGGCACGATCCACGTGGCGGCGGCCGGCAACTCGGGCCCCTGCTCGAACTGTGTCAGCCACCCGTGGAAGGCCAAGGCGTCGATTACCATCATCGTCTCTGCCAGCACGAGCTCCGACGGCTGGGCCAGCTATTCCAGCCAGGGCCCCGAAGTCGATGTGGTTGCCCCGGGCAGCGACATCACGAGTGTGGCCGGCGGCAGCAGCGGCTACGCGACCATGGATGGCACCAGCATGGCCGCCCCCCACGTGGCGGGTGCCGTGGCCCTGTACCTCGCCGCCAATCCTGGTTCCAGCTTCACGCAGGTTGACAACGCCGTGAAGACCTCGGCTGACGACCTCGGCCTGGCGAGCGACCGGCAGGGCAGCGGCCGGCTGGATGCTTGCGAGCTGGTTGGCAGCACGACGTGCGGCGTGGTTCAGGACCCGGCGTGCAGCGATGGCGTCGACAACGACGGCGACGGCCTCACCGACTTCCCGGCTGACCCCGGCTGCAGCAGCGCGTCGGACAACGACGAGACCGACCCGATCGGCGGCGACATGCACGTTCACAGCATCGACCACCGCCGCCAGGGCAGCCCCCGCACCGGCAGCTTGCTCATCGATGTGGTCATCTACGACGCGGGCGAGAGCCCGGTGTTGGCGGCCAACGTGTGTGTCACCGTTGACGACAACGACACCGGCAGCCAGGCGTCCGGCTGTGCCGACACCGGCGCAGACGGCATGGTGACGTTCGAGTGGAGCGGTGTTGGCGGCGGTTCGTACACCACGTGCGTGACCGGCGTGACCCATGCGACCATGGGCTGGGACTCCGCGGCTGACCATGCGTCGAGCGGGTCCTGCCACACCGAAAGCATCTGAAATTCGTGAAGACAGTGTTTTCGCCTTTCACCCCCCTCCATCCGTCTTTTAACCTGTGTCGTGGCCAGCGGGTAGCCACCGGCACGCAATCCCTTTGAGCGGGCACCGGTGGTCGAGCCGCGTGCCCGAGTTGCCCGAGGTTGAGACCATCCGGCGTGGCCTGCAGGAGCGGCTGGTCGATCGGCGTATCGAGGGTGTCGATTGGCGCGGTGCGCGGCTGCGTGGCACCAGCCCGGCGCCGCTGGAGTCGTTGGAGGGGACGCGGGTGGCGGCCGTGGATCGGCGCGGGAAATTTCTGTTGTGGCGGCTGGATGACGGCGGCTCGATGCTGGTGCATTTGGGCATGACCGGCAAGTTGCTGTTTGCGGAGCCGGGCGAGCCGGAGCGGCCGCACACGCACCTGGTGCTGGATCTGGATGATGCGAGCCAGATTCGGTTCAGTGATCCGCGGCGTTTCGGGATGCTGAAGCGGTACGGCCCGGCGGATCCCGTGTGCGATCTGGACCATTACGGTGTCGAGCCACTCGGCACCGCTTTCGATTCTGTAGTTTTAGAACACTTGTTGGCCTCAAGCCGCGCGCCGCTGAAGGCGTTCCTCCTTGACCAGACCAAGATCGCCGGCATCGGGAACATCTACGCGTGCGAAGCCCTGTGGCGTGCCGGCTTGAGCCCGCGCCGCCTGGCCCGGAACACGCCCCGCAGCCGCATCGCGCCGCTGCATGACGGCATCCGGCGGGTGCTGGAGGAGTCGCTGGCCGCTGGCGGCACGAGCTTCAACGACTACGTGGACAGCATCGGCCAACAGGGTTCGTTTCTGTTCAGCGTCGCCGTTTTCCAGCGCGAGGGGAAGCCGTGCCCTCGTTGCGCGGCGCCGGTGCGGCGCATCGTCCAGTCTGGGCGCAGCACGTTCTACTGCCCGCGTTGTCAGCGGTAGCCGCCATGGGCCGAGGCGGCCGGCACCCGGAAGGCCCCGCTACGAAACTTGGAGTTTTAGCACACTCGTTGGCCTGGCCACTTCATCATTTGTAGTTTTAGCACACTTGTTGGCCTTTGACGCCTGGCCCGCGCCACCCGGCCAACCGACCGCCACCCGCCGCCCCGCTGCCTTGTAAACGCACCACCCCATCACGACGCGTGGCCAACCCGGCAATCGACCTGAGCATCCACCTGGCCGCGCCGCCAGCAACCGTCTTCGAGGCACTCACCCAGCAGACCGACCTCTCCTCCTGGCTGTCCCCCGACTGCCAATGCCAACCCATCGAAGGCACGCTCGCCCGGCTCGGCTTCGGCGACGGCGACTACTGCGAAGTCAAAATCCACCGCCTCGACCCCGGCCGACGCGTCGTCTGGACCGTCGCCGACTCCCGCGTCCAAGGCACCCGGGAATGGAACGGCACCGCCATCACGTTCGACCTCGAACCAGACGGCGCGGGCACCCGGCTGCGCCTGCGCCACGACGGCTGGAAAGACAAGACCGCCTGCTTCGCCTACAGCCAAGACCAATGGCGCCAGGCGCTTGAGCAGCGACTCCAAACCCGCCTCGCCCACGCCGCCTGAACCCCCCGCCCCGGAGAACCCCATGACCGATGACCTGCCCCGAGACATCCTGACCCGCTACCGCCGCATCGCCGTCGTCGGCGCCAGCGGCACCCCCGGCAAACCAGCCCACGACGTGCCACTCCTGATGCGCGAACGCGGCTACGATGTACTGCCCGTCAACCCCCGGCTCACCGAGTGGGAGGGCGCACCCTCCTTCCCATCCCTGGCCGACGCGCCCCAGCCCGAGGTTGTCAACGTGTTCCGGCCCGCCGCCGAAGCGCCAGCCATCGCCCAGGCAGCCGCCGATGCCGGAGCCAAAGTGCTCTGGCTGCAACTGGGCATCAGCAGCGCCGACGCCCGCGCCATCGCCGCCGACGCCGGACTCGCCTACGTCGAGGACCGGTGCATCAACGTCGAATGGCGCCGCCTAGACGGCGCCGGTGTGCCAGTGCCGGGCGGGCACCAGCCGGCCCAGGGGTAACAACGAAGCCGCCGACCGCGCCAACGCCACTCACGGCGCGGGGAGAAACGGACGAGGCGGATCGCCGGGCCCGGGCTCCGCGCCGCCAAAACCGCCACCCATCAGGGGCAAAACCAGGCGGCTGGCCGCCGGATCGCCTGCCAGCAGCCGAATCGCTGGGAAATAGGGCTGACCCGAGCGGCCGTCGGTGGAGGGGCCGTTGGGAGCCAGCCGCGCCGCGTCCAGGTCCCTCTCCTCAAGCGGCCCCGGGTGGGTGAGCACAAGGCCGACGCGGTCGCCGGCTTCAAGCGCCGCCGCCAGCGGCTCGAAGTCGACGCGAACCGGCGTCGGGGACCCAGTTGGGAAATCGCGCCCGACGAGGTTGCCCGCGTGGAAGCGCAGATCCGCAGCCCCCATCGTGATCTGCTCGGCGGCCGCGCAATCCCCGGCCGGCAGCCGAAACAGGTACGCGCCAACGATGCCGCCCGGCTGATTACTTTCGATCTCCAGGACCGCGTAGGGGTTGCCCGCGAGGACGGCCGCCTCAGCGACGGGCTCCGACAGGAAAGCCGCGCCGTCAGCGACCAAGCCGGCGCCGCCGCAAAGCAGGTCACCCGGCCCCGCGGGCGCCACGCTCGGCATCGACTGGTAGGTCGCGTCACCGGGCCCCGGGGCCGGCTGCATCGACTCCGCCTGCAAGTAGAGCACCTCCTCATTCGCCTCGGCGGGCGGCCAACGGGTGGACATGTGCCAGGCGCCATCGTCGGCCTGGAACTCGGCCACGCCCGCTCCCGGGCTTCCCAGGCCCTTGAGCCAAAAATCGAACCACGCCAGGCGCACGGCCGGGAAATCCTCGCGCGGAGGAAAATCGTGGCCCCATTGACCAAACATGACCCGGCGCGGCGCCTCCAGAAGTTGCCACGCAACCTCCTGACCCCAGCGAATGTAGGGGTCCTCGAAGCCCTCGGCCAGCATCACCGCCGCCGTCACATTGGGGTAATGGTCGTACATGTTGCGCGTGCCCCAGAAGCCCGTGTCCCGGTCGTCGGTCCACTGGCCCAAGGGCTCGGCGACGGCGTTGCGAACCACCTCCTCGCAGGCGCGCTGCATCAGGACTTGGAATTGCCCGGGACGCGCCGCCTCGACACCGGTTGCGGCGGGGGGCGTGTGCAGCGTGTGCTGCGTGGCCTCGTACGCCGTGGCGCTGGTCGCAAAAGCACCCTGGGGAGTGTGATGGTAGAGATACTGCTGGGGAACCGCGGCCGCGATCACCGCCTTGAGCCCCTCGCCGGCGTGCAGGGCGCCGTGGATCGCCGTCACGCCAAGGTATGAGATTCCCTGCATGCCCACGCGTCCGTTGGACCACGGCTGGGCCACGACCCAGTCGACAAGTGCTGCGGGGTCCAGTTGCGACTTCATGCCGTGGTGGTCGAAGCAGCCGCCAGACAAGCCGGTGCCGCGCACCTCGACCACCATCAGCGCATACCCCTGCGGAATCCACAGGCGCTGCGCCGCCTCCTCATGCCGGGCCATCGATCCAGCCTGGACATCCCAGAGGTAAGGGTTGGAGACGAGCACCGTCGGCGCTCCGACGCCGGCGGGAAGGTCCGGCCGCCACAGCCAGCCGTGCAGGGGCACGCCGTCGTGACTGGGGATCGTCACTTCGACCACGTCCAGCAGATCGAACGGGCCGTCCAGCCCAGCCGGCCAGGGCTCGCCGTCGGCGCAAGGCCACGGGTGGACGCAAGGCCACGGGCCTTCTGCGGCGCCGGCCCCGCCAGCCCCCACCGGCTGGCCGCCGATGCAACCCGCCAGCGCGACCCCCAGCAAGGCCATCGTGACGCCTGCGAGCCTGAATCCGGGCCAAACCATCAAGCACCGACCTGGCTGGGTGGGATAACCATTGGCTGACTGCACCCGGCAGCAGGCAGCCGAGAGCCAAGGCGGGGGATGCGGAGCCGCTGGCCGGCCTAGGAGCGCTGCGCGGCCACCTTGGCCAGCGCATCCTCCAGGTGCCGCCGAGTCACCTTCACGGCCGCCACGGCCGCCTCGTCAGCCACGTCCACGCCGTCGGCGATCGCCTGCCGGATGGCCAGCAGTGACGCCTCATGGCACAAGGCCGCCAAATCAGCCCCGCTCCAGCCCTCGGTCCGGTGGGCAAACGCCACCGCGTCGGCTCCGTCAGCCAACGGCAGGGCCCGCGCATGGACGGCCAGGATGGCCTTGCGGGCCTCCTCGTCGGGCAGGGGGATTTCCACGATGCGATCGAAGCGGCCCGGGCGCAGCATAGCGCCGTCCAGCAAGTCGCGGCGGTTGGTCGCGCCGACGACGAGAACGCCGCGCAGCGCCTCCAAGCCGTCCAGTTCAGTCAGGAACTGCCGACCTACCTGTAACCCGGCGGGTGCCGCCCCGCGCTATTTTTGCGGCCAACTGCCGTGTTGAACGGTGACACGGCTCATGGTTGACCCGACCTACAGCCCCATCCGGGGCCTGTCGGGCTGCTCGGACCGGCAGTTTACTTGAAGGTCACGACCAACGACAACGAATTGAGTCGATCATTTTTTCATGAACCAAGCTTTCCCCCTTGCCATGACTAGCCAACTGCAACGTATCGAATTGACCGACAACCTTGAGCTGGTCCTCCCGGACGGGTCCGCCGTCCGCGTCCGCCCAGGTCCTTATGGCAAGGGAATCTCGGTCATTCCCGTACTGCCCCGGCTGCCCCGGACCCCCTCCACCCGCCGCGGCCCCAGCTCGGGCGGCGGCAAGCGCGGCCGCAAGCCCCGCGCGAGCACCGTCAAGCTGCGCGAAAAGCTCGCCAAGGACCACGGCACGGGCGGCGTCAAGGAGCCCAAAAGCTACGTCAAGTGGCTCATCCAGCAGGACACAGACATCAGCTTGGCCACCGCGCGCCAGGTTGTCTACCGCGAGCGCCGCTCGATCCTGGAGAACGGCGACGCCTGAGGGCGCCCCTGCCCAGCCGGAAATCCCTATGTGCGCAGCCCCGATGGGTTGCGCATGGACGCTTCTGCGCAGACGCAGTACGAGACACTGGAGGAATTCTGGCCCTTCTACCTGGAAGAGCACAGCGACCCCGTGAATCGGCGCCTGCACATCATCGGTACGACCCTTGGCGTCGTCTGGGCTGTCGGCTGCCTGCTGACCGGCCGCTGGCGCTGGATTCCGCTGGCCTTCGTGCCGGGTTACGCCTTTGCCTGGGTGGGCCACTTCCGCTTCCAGAAGAATCGCCCGGCTACGTTTAAATACCCGGGCAAGTCGCTGGCCGGGGACTTCGTCATGTGGTCGCACGCAGTCAAGGGAACTCTCGACCGCGAACTCAACCGCTTCGGCATCCAGCCCCCGGAACCCGCCAAGTCGAACGATTCAACAGCCGAACCCGCCTCCGACGCCCGGTGAGCCGCAGCTTTCGTTTCGACGGTCGTTCCATCCCCTTCGAGGAGGGGGACACCGTTGCCAGCGCCCTGCACCGCGCGGGGGTCCTGGTGCTCTCGCGCAGCTTCAAGTACCACCGACCGCGGGGCCTGTACTGCTGCACGGGCAGTTGCGCCTCGTGCATGGTGGATATCGATGGCGTGCCAAACGTGACGGCTTGCACGACGGCCGCCCGCGCCGGTGCTGACGTTTCCAGCCAGAACACCGTCGGCGGCGCGAAACGCGACCTGCTCGGCGTGGTGGACAAGGTTTACCGACGGGGTTTCGACCCGCACGGCGCCTTCACTGGCTCGAGGCTCGTCAACCGGGCCTTCAACGTGGGCGTTCGCTTCATGAGCGGAATTGGCAAAGTGCCCGACGCCCCGCCGGCCGGCCCGGCGCCGCGCCGCTACCAGCACCACTTCGACGAAGTGATCGTCGGCTCGGGCCTGCATGGCCTGCGGCGAGCCCGGGATGCCGCCCTGGCACCTGTTCAGGCCGCCAGCGCGGGCGCGCGAATCCTCATCGTTGAGGAGCAGCCGGCGCCGGGCGGTTCGCTGCGCTGGGATCCGGCCGAGACGGAGACGGAGCAACTGGCGGCGGCAGCCGCCGGTGGCGCGTGGCCCGGCGTCGAGGTTTGGACGGACGCGTTGGCCTTCGGGCTGTACGACGACACGCTGGCGGTGCGACGCGGCGACGACCTGCACGAGATCACCGCCGATCGGTTCACCATCGCCCCCGGCAGCCACGATGCGTGGCCGCTGTTTGCCAACAACGACCTGCCCGGCGTGCTCAGTTTGCGGGGTGCAACCCGCTTGTTGCGCGAGCATCGGGTCCTGCCTGGCCACCGCGTCGTCGGCCATGGCGCGCCCCTGCCCGCCGACTTCGTTCGCGATGTCGAGGAGGCCGGCGGCGAGGTCGTTGCACAGGGTCGCGTCACCCGGGCGAGGGGAACCGTTGTGGAGCGTGCCGAGGTTGATGGCCGGCGCGTGGAGTGCGACGCCATCGTCTGCAACCTGCCGGGTACACCCCGCCTCGAATTGTTCCAGCAGGCGGGCTGCGAGTTGACGTTTGACAACCCCTTCGGGGGGCTTGCGCCGCGCACCGCCGACGATGGCTCCACGAGCCGCGCCGACGTGTGGGCCGCCTTCACGCGCGTGGCTCCGGAGGTGCTGGTTTGACCACGCCGAAGACGCTTCTGTGTCGCTGCGAGGACATCACCGTTGACGACTGCGCCGACGCCATCGAGGACGGCTATCGCTGCTTCGAGGACTTGAAGCGGTTCCTGGGCGTGGGCACCGGCCCGTGCCAGGGCAAGGCGTGCGTCCAGGCGGCCATGCGGCTGGTGGCGACGGCCAACGACATCCCCTTGGACGACGTGGATGTGATGACCTTCCGGCCGCCGGTGCGACCCATTTCGTTTGCCACGCTGGCCGCCGACGCGGAGGAGCCGTGAGCCCCAGCGCCGCGTCGCCCTTTGCGGGGGCTCCCCGCAAGGACCACTACGACGTGGTTATCCTCGGGGGCGGCGGCATCGGCCTGTCCATTGCCTACCATCTCGCCCGGCTGGGCATCACGGACGTGCTGGTTCTCGATCGGGACTCGCTCGTCAAGGGCGCCACGGGCCGCAACGGCGGCGGCGTGCGGGCGCAGTGGACGACCGAGGAGAACATCGAACTGGCTCGCCGCTCCATCAAGGCGTTCAAGGGCTTCGCCAAGGACACGGGCCACAACGTGTTCCTGCGCCAGGGCGGGTACCTGTTCCTGTTGCGCACCGAGAAGCAACTCGCGGCCGCCCGCTCGGCGGTGGCGTTCCAAAACGAGCACGGCGTGCGCACCCGCATCATCAGTACCCGCAAGGCCGAACGCATCGTGCCGGGCCTCAACACCGAGGGCTGCATCGCGGCGACCTTCAACCCCGACGACGCCGTGCTGTTTCCGTGGCCCATCGTGTGGGGCTACAAGGACGCCGCCGAGCGCGCGGGCGTCGAAGTGGTTACGTTCGCCGAGGCGACGGGACTGCGCACGAGCGGCGGCCGCGTGACCCACGTGGAGACCAGCCGCGGAACCATCGGGTGCAACTGGGTGGTCAACGCCGTCGGCGCCTGGGCCAAGCAGGTGGCCTCGTGGGGCGGCGTCGATCTGCCCAACAAGCCTGAGCGGCACGAGATTCTGGTGAGCGAACCGCTCAAACCCTTCCTCGGCCCGATGCTGGTCGACCTGTCAACGGGTTACTACGTGAGCCAGGACATGCGCGGCGAACTGGTCGGGGGCCTGGGCGGCGACCATCGGGAAAGCCTGGACTGGTCCAGCAGCCTCGAGTTCATGCGCGACTTCGCCAAGCAAACCGTCCGGCTGATGCCGCGCCTCGGCCCCGTCAAGGTCCTGCGCCAGTGGGCCGGCAGTTACGACGTGACACCCGATCGCAAGCCCATCCTGGGCGTCGCCGCCGCCGGCCCGGACAACCTGGTGCAGGCGAGCGGGTTCAGCGGCCACGGCATGATGATCAGCCCGATGGTCGGACGCCTCATCGCGCAGCTTATCGCGGGCCAGAAGCCCGAGGTTGACTTGCACCCGTTCCGCCTGGAACGCTACGCCGAGGGCGACTTGAAGTTGGAGGGGATGGTGATCGGCTAATGCCGATCACCAGCCTGGACCGCTGGCTC
>JBFJYU010000069.1:0-11694 GCA_041622435.1 Thermoplasmatota archaeon
CACCGTGGTCAGGCGGCCGCCGGCGTGGCGGGCTTGGGCGGCGAGTCCGTTGAGGTCGTGGTGGAGGCTCAGATCGCCGACGAGGAGGATCGTGCGCGCGCCGGGGGGCGCGGCGCGGGCGGCGCCGACAGCCGTCGAGAGGACGCCGTCGATGCCGCTGGCGCCTCGGTTTGCGAGCACCCGGATGGCGGGCGCGGCGTCCGCCGCGCCGTAACGGTCCAGGTCGCGCACGGGCAGGCTGCTGCCGATGAACAACTGGTCCCCCGGCTTGAGCGCCGCCAGGATGTCGGCGACGAGGCTCGGGTCGCCCGAAGCGGCGGCGTGGAGCGAGCTGGCGGCGGCGTCGATCTCGGCCAACCGCGCGGGCGCCTCGACGTTGGGGGCGAGATCAGCCAAGGCGCGGCAAACGGCCGTCGCGTCAGCTTGCACGATGTGGCTCGCCGTGGCGACTTCGTCGTGGGCGCGCCCGCTCTCATCAACGACGATGCGGGGGCCGCGGTGCTCCTCCAGCAGCCGGCGCAGGTTCTTGCTCGTGGGCGCGGCGCCGAATTGCAGGATCCAGGCGGCGTGCAGTCCCTTGCGCGCGTCGGCGCTGCCGAGCCAGGCGTCGTAGGCGGCCAGTGCCACGCCTTCGGGGGCGCCGAAGCGGGCGCCACTGAGTGGGTCGGCCAGGATGGGCACGCCGAGCTGCGCCGCGAGGCGCCATACGGTCTTGGGAAAGTCGTCCACGCGGCTGCGGGGGCCGGCGATGATGAAGCCCGGGCCACTGAGGGGGAGGTCCGCCACGCCCGGGGGCGGGGTGACTCCGGCGGCGATGGCATGGAAGGGCGCCCCGTCGGACCGACCGTGGCGCGCCAGGCCAGCGATGGCCGTCGGGCCATGGCCATCGGGCCGTGCGTCAAGCGGCTCACGCATCGGCTGGTTCAGGTGGACCGGGCCCGGCTCGGGGCCAAGGCTCCGGGCGACGGCGCGGCAGGCCACCGAGCGCATCCAGCGCAACGGCCCGTCAGCGGCCTCCGGCAGCGGCAGGTCCTGGAACCAGCGCACGGCGCCCCCGAAAATACGGATTTGGTCGATGGCCTGGTTCGCACCGACGTCACGCAGTTCGTGCGGCCGGTCGGCGGTCCAGACGATGAGGGGCACACCCGCCTGGCTGGCCTCAACCACGGCGGGCAACAGGTTGGCGACCGCGGTCCCGCTGGTGGTCACCACGACCGCCGGCACGCCCGTGGCGCGGGCAAGCCCCACGGCAAAGTACGCCGCGCTGCGCTCGTCCACGTGGATCGTGACGTCCAACTCAGGGTGCCCGTGGGCCGCCAACGCAAGGGGCGCCGAACGGCTGCCGGGGCAAACCACGGCGTGGCGCACGCCGCATCGGACCCACTCGTCCACGACGGCGCCGGCCCACAAGAGGTTGCGATTCGGAGGCTCGGCGGCGGGCATCAGGCCCCCAGCACGTCGCGCATGGGTCGCAGCTTGATTTCGGTCTCGGCCCACTCCCGCTCAGGGTCGCTACCCGCCACGATTCCGGCTCCGGCAAACATCCAGGTGGCGCCGTGGGCGGCCAGGGCGCACCGCAGCGCCACCGCGAAGGTGCCATCGCCACGGGAATCCAGCCAGCCAATGGTGCCCGCGTACCAGCCACGTGGGAACCGCTCCAGCCGCCGTTGCAGGTGCAGGCTGTCCCGTGGAGCGCCGCCGACAGCAGGGGTCGGGTGCAGCGCCTCCACGAGATCCAGCAGCCGCGGGCCCGGCGGCACGGTGGCTTCCAGCGGCGTCTCCAGGTGCTGCACGTAGCTCAGGCGGCGCAGCCGGCGGGGCGCCGCCTGCACCTGGATGCCCAGGGTCTGCAACGCCTCACGAATGTAGCCGGCCACCAGTTCGTGCTCCAGCGCCTCCTTTGGACTTTGAAGCAGCTCGCGTCCCAGGCGCTCCTCCTCGGCGTCATCGGCGCCGCGGCGCGCGGAGCCCGCCAGGGCATGGGTGCGCAGCCGATCCGCTTGCAGGCTGACCAGCACCTCCGGCGTGGCGCCAAAGAACGCATGGCCCGGGCAGGGCTCGAAAGCGAAGGCGTACGAATCGCCGTTGGCCAGCCGCGGCACGACGTCGGCCAGATCCGGGCTCAGGTCCACGCGTTCGCTGCGCGCCAGCACCACCTTGACCAGGCCGCCCTCTTCGATGTGGCGCAGCGCCTCCGCCACCGCCTGCGTCCAATCGGAGTGCGCATCGCCTGCCAACTGGGGCGCGGGCGCCCGCGACGGCGCGTCGGCCCCCGGCCGGTCGGCGGGCTCGACGCGGTTGACGGTCTCGTACGCGACGCCGTCCAGCCACGTGACTTGTCGCTCGGGCAGCACGAAGTGGGCCGCCGGGAACCCGGTCCAGCGACCCTCCGGGATGTGGTCAGAGTGGAACGCGAAGCCGCCGTAGAGGCGCGGCCCCACGAGTTCCGGGACGTCTTCGTCGCGGGTGATCGTGGCGCGGGACCAGAGGCGGTCCGCCATGGCTTGCACCTCGCGGAAGCGACCCGATCCCTGGGTTGACAAGGTCAGGCTGGCTCCGAGGCCGACGGACGCGTGGGTTGCGTCGCGCCAATAGACCCGTTCGCGGCCGCTGCCGTCGGCCAGCAGCCCGGCGGCATCGGCCAAGCCCAGCCGACGCGTATGGCTCGTCAGCAGGCCCGCCGCTGCCACGGGGGTTTCCTCCAGAATCGGGTGCACGTCCATGGGTCGACGCGGGGGCTCCGGGGCGGGGCAGGGGGGCACCGACTTCAAGGATTCGTCGCGGGGGCCGCCGCCAGCCGGGTCGCAAATGGTACCTACCAAAACTCTCTTTGAAGCCCCTCGCGTGGTCGTCCATCCATGGTCAACCAGGTGTTGCATGACTACGTCCGGCAGGTGCGTTTGCGACTTCGACACCTTCCCCGGGCGGTTCAGCGAGAAGTGATGGCCGAGATTCTTGCACACATCGAGGACGGGGCCGCGCGTCGCCAGGAAGCCAACCCTGGGCTGACGCGCCAGCAAGCCGCCGCGGAGGCCATCGACAGCTTTTGCCCGGCCGATGATTTGGGCGTCGCCGTGGGCCCCAGGGGCGGCATCACGCGCAGTTCCACGGGCGAGTTGTTGCTCCCGGTCGCGGTGCTCTCCGGCCAGGGCCTCGGGCGCCACGCCGCCGTGACCCAGGCATGGACCGCCGTGGCGGCGGCGGGCTCGGTTGCACTCGTGGCAGCGGTGGCGTTTGCGGCCTTCCTGGCCACGCAACCCGAAGATGGCGGCTTCGAGCTCGCCAGCCTTGACGCGGGCCGCGAACGCGCAACCCTGCTGCACCAGCAGTGGTGGGGTGCCAGCGGCTTCGGAAACACGACGGTGGATGCGCCCGACTGGCCCAACGGATTCACGCTGGCCCTGGACGCTGGCGGAATTGGCTGCGTCTCGGCGCGGTTGTACGATCCAACTGGTGCGCCGGCCATCGACGGCTGGGACGCCAACCGCTCGGATTGCGGCGCCGTCGATGGGACGGCCACGTCCACCCAGCGCGGCCCTTGGCGACTCGAATTGCACTTCCAGGATTACAGCGGCTACGTCCGCCTGGACGCCAGCAAGAACGGGTCCTGAAACGAAACTCGACGCTCTCCCAGCCCGCCCAGTCCATCAATGGGGGTGATGGGGCAGCCCTGATGTCGTCGCCGACCGGCGGTTGCCGCCAGGGAGCATAACCACGTGCGACCAAACGACGGTGATAGGGGCGAAAGCATTTTCCGGCCCTCTTGAAGTCGCAGACCATGGCCTCGAATCTTCGGCTGCCGTTCGTGCTCTTTGTGGCCGTGGCGCTTGCCTGGACGGCGGTTTACATGGGCCTCGCCGACGGCGGCGCGCCGCTGCATGCCGAACTCGGCGTCGAGAGTGCCGAACCGGAGCTGGAGGCGTGGTCGCTCATCAACGCGTCGGGAGTCGTTTGCAGCCACTTGGAGGCGTGCCCTCCGGCCCCGCCGGGGGAGTGCATGTGGGAGGGCCTCGTGTGGCTTTCTTCGGCAGGCAACCCGGCCGTGCTTCGCTCGGTGCAGGCGAGCGCCTGGGTCGTCGGATGGACCGGCGAACGCGAGAATTCCACGGGTTTCGAGGCCACCGGGAAGGTTCACCGGGAGGACGGGGCCTGGCTGCGGGCGGTGGCAGAGCGGGTCTTCGTGGATGTGCCGATTCCGTGTGACACGGATGTTCTCAGGCTGTCGGTGAACGTTTCCGGCCGCAAGCTGGGAGGCGACGCATGGGCCAGCAGCCAGTCGCTGGAACTTCGGCTCCGGTGAGTTGCTCAGCAGGAGAAGCGCCCCGGTGCGCCCCGCTCCGGCGAAGGTTTCAAGTTGACCCGTTGCTTGCAATAGCTTGAACTTCGAGTTACTTGGTCCACCAAGTTAACTCAAGCGACCACCATGGACACCGGAAGCTACCTCGCCAAACTCGAGCGCGACATGACCAGCGGGTTCCTGCACCTCCTCGTGCTCGAACACGTCCACGCCCACCAGCCCATCCACGGCTATGGACTGATCCAAGCCATGGACGAAGCCACGGGCCCCCGTGGCCAATGGAAGGACGGCACCGTATACCCCCTGCTCGGCCTCCTCGAACGAGAAGGCCTCCTCAGCAGCCGGTGGGGCAAAGGCAAGGAGGGGCCCAGGCGCAAGTACTACGAAATGACCACCGCCGGCAACGAGGTGCGCCAACTGGCGATCCTGAAGTGGCAGCGGTTGCGCAAGAACCTGGACGACCTACTGGAGATCAGCCTATGACCATCATCCGCGACTACCTGAAGCACGTTCGCTCGCGCCTACAACACCTCGGCCTGCGCCAGCGCGAACAGGTCCTCTCAGAAATCCAAGACCACCTCGAACTCGAGGTCGCCCGACTGCGCCGGGAGGATTCCTCCCTCTCGGCAGACGAGGCGGCACTCAAAGCCACCAATGCGTTCGGCGACCCCGGTGAAATCGGCGTCGCCTACGGCGCAGGCGGCGGCGTCGTCAACCAGACCACCGGCGAACGGCTGCTGGATGTCGCCGTGCTGTCCGGACAGGCGGCGGGCCGGGGCGTGCGCGGCGTCTTCAAATGGACTGGCATCACGGCGGCCTCGATTGTCGGGGTCCTCCTGGTACTGGCCGTCGCCAGCCTGGTCTTGGCCGAGCAACTGGCCGACACGTTCCAGGAGGATATCCGGGACGCCTACGCCCTCGAACTCGAAGCCATACCCCACCCGCTGTATTTCTACGAGGATGTGTGGAGTAGCGACGCCCACACGGATGTGCGCAGCGACACGTTCGGCGTCCGGGCGGACATCAAGGAATTCCATTTCGAAATCCTGTTGGAACCAGCCGGCGATGTTAGCGACGCTGGCTGCGTGAAGGTGCGGCTCCTAGATCCTAACGGCGAAGCCGCCTACGACTCGGGCAATGCGTGCAACGGCGACCACCGCGTCTTCCGCTTGCACGAGCCCGGCACCTGGACTGTGGAGTACACCTTCCTCGCCTACGCGGGCCAGGTGCAGGTTGAGGCCTCCTACTACGAATGGGCCGACCGCGACGGCCGCCCTGACCCCCGCGGCTAGTTGGGCAGCTCCTTCCGGCTGGCCGCCCCCAACCACGCCTTGCGCCGCCGGGTCGCCGCCGCGTCGCCTTTGCGCAACTCGAGGCTGAACTTGTCGTGGGGCTTCTCCCACAACGGAACCGTGAATTCGCGCAGGCGCCCCTCCCGGAAGACGGTGATCGCAAGTTCGTCGCCCGCCTCGCGCCCGGCGGCCAGTTTGGTCAGCCGCTCGCCGCTCCATTTGTAGCCGTCCACCGCCACAAGCTCATCGCCGGGTTGCAGGATGCGGTGGGCGGGGGCGTCCTCGGGGATGCGCTCGATGGCTTGCGAGTCCTTCTTGAACGTCACGCCCAGGGCCAGCTTGTTGTCGGCGTCCTTCCAGTCGCGCTTCAACTTCCAGCCCAGGTCCCTGAACGCCTGATCGACGGGCAATTCGCTGGTGCCGTTGACCCAGCGCCCGAGCAGGCGGGCGCAATCGATGCCCGTGGCGGCCTCCACGATGGCAGGGAAATCCGCTTCGCCGACGCCCGTTTCGGCGTGGTTCTCCCAGAGGTATCGCATCACGCGGTCGAGGCCATCGGCAACCCCGTGCGTCCGCAGGTGCGCATCGAGGCACAAGCCGACGAACAGGCCCTTCGTGTAGTACGACACGTTGCGGTTGACGTTGTGCTCGTGCGGTTGGTAGAGGAGACTCCAGGTGAGGCGGCTGGCTTCCGCCACGGGACGCCGCTTGCGCCCAATCGCCATCTCGTAGAATTCGACCATCTCGGCCGCGATCTTGCCAAAGTGCTTGTCGTCCACGACGCCAGCGCGGTACAGGAGCGGCAATTCGTAGTACGTCGTGAAGCCCTCGAACAGCCACAACAGGTCGGTGTAGACCTCCCGTTGCAGGTCGTACGGCTTGAACGCCGCCGGCAGGATGCGCTTGACGTTCCAGGTGTGGAAGAACTCGTGCGCCACCAACGGCAGCAGCCGGCCCTGGATCTTGTCGTCCGCCACGAGGCCGAGGGGGTCCAGGCCCAAGACGGTCGAGTTGCGGTGCTCCAATCCGCCGCCGTGGTCGACGGCGCAGTGGGTGATGAACGTGTAATGTTTGTACGGCAAGCCCCCAAACAGATCGCCCGCGGCGGCCACCACGGCCCGAACGTTGCCGCGAATCCGGTCCCAATCAACGCCGTCGGGCGGCGACCAGACGACGAACCGGTGCTTCTTATTGCGCACCGAGAAGGTCTCCACATGGATGGTGCCCGAGGGGGCCACCTCGATCGGGCAATCGATCAAGTGATCGTAGCCCTCAGCCGGGTCCAGCCGACCGTCAAGTGCCGCGCCTTCAAGGCCCGACCACAAACCCCAGCCCCTCGGCCGCACGACCTCAACCCGGTGCTCGGCATCGCGGCTGTGCTCGTCGTACAGCACCAACGTCGCCGGGTACAGGTGCGCGTGATCGGACGTCACATGGCTGCCCTGCACCGACAATTCGCGGCAATAGACGTCGTACGTCAACTCAACTTCGCGATCCGCCGCCGCATGGACGGTCCATTCGTCCTTGCCGGTCTGCTCCACGCGCGCCGGCTTGCCCGCCACGCGGCCGGCCAAATCCTGCACATGCCGTCCGTAATCGCGGATCTTGTAACTCCCCGGCACCCACGCGGCCATGCGGAAGCGCCGCTCGCGCGCCGGCGCCGCCGGGAACGTCATGGTCACCCGGACCAAGTGGGCCTCGGGCACGGTGCAGTCGAATCGGACGCGAACCGTCATCGAAAGCCTTGCAGCCGGGACGCGGGCAAAGGCGTGCCGCTAACCGCCGGCGGGGCCGTTCACTCCAGCCGACTGACCTTTTGGCACACCGGGCACTTCAAACTCAGCGGCCGGCGATTCGGCGCCAGCAAAATCGTGCCGCACTGGCCACACTTGCCGCGGCTCTTGCCCTCGGGCACCGACGCCTGGTTCGCGCGCGCCGGCTGCCGTGTCTGCGCAACCGGGGCCCCGGGCGCCATGGACGGTGCGGGAGACGCCGCGCCCATCCGGGGCGCCTGGGGGCCGGCGCCGCCCTGCTCGCTCAGGATCTGGCGAACCATCGGTGCGCGCTGGGTGTAACGCTGCGTGAACACCTGCCGGGGCCGGCGCTCCTCGGCGCGCTGGCTGGCCTGCTGGCGTGCCTTCCGCTCCGTTGTCCACGAGCTCAGGCCACGGCTGCCGGGCCAGGCTGCGGCGTCGCGCTCATTGAATTGGACCGGGGCCACCACGGGCTCGGGGGCCTCGTGGACGGGGGCCGGCGGCAGCGCGGCACCGGTTGGCGCAGGCGGCGCACCCGGCTGGAAGGCCGGCGGAACCACCAGTTCCTCGGGCGCGGCGCGGGGGGCCGGCATGGAATCATCGAAATCGAAATCAAGCGAGCCCGCACCGCGCTCCCGGTCCTCCGGCGCACGGGGAGAGCGTTGCGGTGCGGCGACGGCCGGGGCCGCAGCGGCCTTGGGCGGCGCGCTGGCGCTGGGCAGCACGATGGCCAGGATGAACAGCAGCGCCAAGGCGACCCCTGCCAGCAGAATCCCCAGAACGGTCATGATCGTCCCCGGCTGCGTCGTGCCGTACCAAGCCAGGGCTGCGCCGAGCAGTCCCACGGCAAGGAAGACGGCGGCGAGCATGCGGTACCCTGCGCGGCCTATTCCCTCGTGCATGTGCATCCCGCGAGTCGTAGCCGTGTTCTAGCATTTCAACGGCTCGAAGCGGTCACCCACACCGGGCAGCCGCCGGCCGAGCCGACAGGCTGCCGCAGCGATGATGATTTGGCCGGCGGCTGCCGGGGCGCGCTTGCCTAGACGGCCGCCGGCAGACCGACGTTGGGGGGTGCCCGGTCGGGGAGCCGATCAACTCTTGCGGTTGGTCGGCTGGAGCACTTGCAGGTCGACCCGGAATTCCTGGTCCTTCAGGTCCACCGAGTCCTCCTTCATGCCCTTGACGGCCGCCTCGGCGGCTTTCTTGACGTGCTCCTCGACCTTGCCCTTGCCCGTCTTCATGCCTTCGCTCAGGGCGTGTTCAGCCTCGCTGGCCTGCTTGCCCAGGGCGATGCCGTTGCGGTCGATGGCGTTGCCATCCACATCGCAGTGGTAGATGGCGGGGCGGGTGCCGTGCTCGTCGAAGCCGGCGACGATGATGCCGACGCCGAGGGGACGGCGGTAGCTCATGCCGAGTTCGTGGAGGTAGTCGCTGAGCGCCAGGCTGACTTCCTTGGGGCTGATCTCGCTGCCGAGCACGAACTTGTGGTTGACGGCCACGTCGCGCAGCAGTTGGCGGACCTGGTTGGTGTCGCCGCCGTGTCCCGTCACCAGGACCACCGTGTCGCGGCTGACGTGGATGATCTTCTCGGCGCCGCTGAGCAGCGGGTTGCCCTCGCGGTTCACCGTGGCGACGGCGATCTTCTTGCCGTCTTGGGCGGCCACGATGGGTAGGCCCATGGCGAGCGTGATGCGGGCGTACTTGATGGCCGGGATCGACCCGGTTTCGTCGAAGTGCAGGTAGGCGGTGTCGACGGTGGGCTTCAACTCGACACCTCCGTCGTGTCCTCGGTGACTTCCTGTGTGAACGTGTACATCTTCATGCTGTACTCGCCCTCGTTGGGGAGGGTGTAGACCACCAGGCCGTTGCCGCTGCCCACGTCGCGTTGGGCGGCGGCCTTGATGGCGCGGCTGGCGAGTTCCTGCGCCGCGGTCAGGTCGGTGACCTGGCTCCAGTCGGCGGATTCCAGGACACCGACGGCCGGGCCCGTGCCGCTGCCGGTGACGGTGAAGTCCTTCTTGGCGATCAGCGAGCCGTCGCCGCCGACGTCCCACAAGGAGGCGCCCTGCTCGTCGCGGGTGGCGAGGATGAACTGGCCGTAGATGCCGCCAGAGCGCTGAATGCTGTGGCTGGCGAGCTTGGCCAGCTCCTTGGGCGACAGCGACCAGCCGCGGCGGCCCTTGGTGTATTCGAGGTTGAGGCGGAGCATGTGGGCAAACGCCTGCGCCTGGCTTACGGAGCCGGCGATCGTGATGGCGGAATTGTCGTCGAGCGGCTCGATTTTCACGACGTCCTTGTCAGCCACATAGTAGCCCATTGTCGCGCGGCGATCGGTCGCCAAGACGATGCCCGCGGGGGTCTTGATCCCCACCGTGGTGGTCATTGAGCCCCCATCCTGGCTTGCATACTTGAAGCGATGCTTAAGAGTCGAATCCGGCGCGTGGACATGGTGTTCTCCTGGTGGTTGGGGTCAGGGGGGAGAGGGGATGGCCCGATCAGGCCGCGGCGGGCTCGGCGCGCGAGGCGGGCTGGGCAGGCATGGGAGCCCGCAGCGCCTCGATGCGTTCGCGCACGCCGGCGAGTTCTTGGGCCAACTGTTCGGCATAGCCTTCGAGCCACCCGATGCGCTCGGCGCGGCTGTAGTAGTGTCGGCGAACGGGTCCGATGGTCATGGTGCAGGTTTGATGCATGGTTTCTCCTGGCGGGTTGCCGCCGGTAAGGTGTCATGGGCGCCCGAGGGTCTTGATGACCGGGTCACCCCGTGAGTCGGTCACACGGCGGCGCCGGCGGAAGCCTCTTGGCAGCCCGGCCTTTGCGGCAGTGATGCGGTGGTGGGTACTGATCTTGCTGGCGGCATCGGGTTGCGTGGGACCCCTCGCGCAAGTCGTGCATGACGGAATGCCCGGTGACGGACGGGCGGCTGCGGACCCTGCGGGCGGCGGCGGGCCCCTGGTGCTTCAGGGGGCCGGCGATCACGCCATGGAGCCGCACGTGGCGGTTTGGGGCGACAATATTATCGTGGCCAACATGAACGAAGTCCCAAACGCCGGACCGGAGACGCCGTTTACCGTGGACTTGGACCTGCATCGAAGCCATGATGGCGGCGCCACCTGGCACAGCGGGGCGGTGCCCGTTTCGATCTTGGTGCAGGAGGATCCGACGGGGACCTACAACACGTTGGGCGACCCCGTGCTGGCATACGCACCCGACGGCACACTCTACCTGGCGGGCGTGGCCGCGCGCTTCGTGTTTCCCACCACGCCGATGGGGTGGGGGCTGGGTGGCCTGGCGGATCTCAGCGTTTTCGTCACGCGCTCCGGCGACCACGGACAGACATGGGGACCCGCGGTGGCGTGGCATCAGGGCGTCGGGCCCGTGCCCGGTGGCGTGATGCAGGACAAGCCGTGGATCACCGTGGACCCCGAGGGCACGTTGCACCTGGCCTGGACGCGCTTCCTGAGCACCGCCATGACGCTGGAGTACTCGCGGCTGGAGCCGGCGGGCGCTTGGACCGAGCCCGTGAGCCTGGCCACGGCGATCCCCGGCGACGCCGTGAAGGGCGCCACCCTGGCGGCGCCGGGCGGGGGGTTGCTCTACCTCAGCTACTCGGAATTTAGTGGCAGCGGCGGCCGTCAGGCGGTGCGGGTCAGCGAGGATGGCGGCGCGTCGTGGGGCCCGGCCATCGGCGTTGCTCCCGCCAGATCAACCTGGTTTGGCGCCATCGCGGCCGATCCGGCCGATCCCTTGCGCGCCGTGGTGGTCGTGCCGGATCAGGATTTGCAGGTGCGCTTCGCCGCCACGCGAGACGGAGGCGCGGGATGGAGTCTTGCCGAGCCCGTCGCGCCCAGCGCAGGTGACCAACTGCTGCCGGCGGTGTGGTTCGGCCCGGATGGCTTGGCCCGAGTGGGCTACCAGGACTTGGGGTGGCCGGGTGGCGAGCGCTTCGTGCTGGCGACCCTGCACGACGCGGGCACGACCGTGGAGCCGGCCGGCAGCGTGGTCGATCCGGGCCCGTACCGGCGCGAGTATCTGGGCCTGGACGGCGAGCAGGCCGCCTGGGCAGCGTGGATCGGCGGCACGACCACGCAGTCGTGGGTTGAGGTGCAGCGCTTCGAGTAGCACCCCTGTCGGCGCAACAGGCGAGGTTCTGCGCGGTTGACCGTCCGGTTCGGCCCAGCCCATCGCACGGCTACAGTGCCTGCGCGATCGCGGCGAGAAGGGCAACGGTCGCGTCGGCACCGCCCTCGGCTTCGATGAGCAGCGTGCCCGCGACCATCCGCACCCGGACCAGTTGGCTGGCGGGTTCGGCAAGCCACAGCAGGACGTGTTCGTTGGGTCCGTCGGCGCGGCC
>JBFJYU010000070.1:0-11632 GCA_041622435.1 Thermoplasmatota archaeon
CGAGTTGGGAGCCGACGGCATCGGCCCCGACGTGCTTCGCTTCTACTTCATGCAGACCCACTACCGGTCCAAGATCGATTTCAGCCGCCGCGGCCTGGCCGAGGCGGCCAAGGCCGTCGAGCGCCTAGAGCGGGTGCGCCGCCTCCTCCATGAGACTGCGGCGTTGGGCCGCATCGGTTGCGCCGACGTGGACCCGGATTTGCTGGCTGCTGCCGATCGGCTGGCGAGCGACGTGGCCGCCGCGATGGACGACGACTTCCACACTCCTGGAGCGGTGGCGGCGCTCTTTACGTTCGTCCGGGCGGCCAATCAGGCCCTCGATACCGACCTGCTTGGCAGCGAGGCGGCCTCCCGGGCATTGGCTGCCTTTGAGGACGCCGGCCAGCTTCTGACGCTGTTCCAGGCTCCCGTGGCCGCCGCCGTGTCCGTGTCCCAGGAGGTGCCGGCCGAACTGCGCGATTTGGCCGGCGAACTGGGCGTTGCCGTTAATGGCGGCGGCGAGGCCGAGGCGGTCGAGGCGATCCTTGCCCTGCGCCGCCAGGCCCGGGCCGAGCGCGACTGGGGCCGGGCGGACCAGATCCGCGACGGCTTGCAGGCCGCGGGGTACGTCCTTGAGGACAAGGGAGACCAGACCCGCTGGAGCCGAGCTTGAGCGACGGGGCGAAGAAATCGAAGGAAGGCACGTACGACCGGCGCTTCGAGCGCGTGGCCCACTGGCTACTGGCGCGAGGCGTTCGCCCCAACCACTTCACCTTCGCCCAGATTCCGGTTTTCGCCGCGATGATCTGGTCGGCCTTGAGCGGCCAGACGTGGTGGTTCTTTGGGTTGAGTTGGTTCGTCATCCTGCTGGACGGCGGCGACGGCATCCTGGCCCGCGTCGGCAACCTGCAGAGTCGCACCGGTGCCATCCTGGACGCCTCGTTCGACACGTTTGGAATCGCCGTCGTCCTCGGCGGCGCTGCGCAGTTCTTCCCTGAGGTCGGCGCGCTGCTGTGGACGCTTTTCGTCCTAAACGGGCTGCTGTTTCTGCAAAACGCGTTGCTCGGCGCCAAGGTGGTCAGCTACGTGCGCGGTCCGGTGCTGGTTGGTGTTGCGTGGCCCGAAGCCATGTTCGGCAGCCTGGTGGTGGTGTACGTGATCGTCTTGTGGTTGCTGGTGGCCAAGACGCCCGCCACCCTGCGGCACGTGGCCGCGCTGCGTACGCGTCCAGCCTGAGCCGACGCGCGCGGCGGGGCCTGCGCGCGGCGGGGCGGGGCCGACGCCCGCTCGGTTTAGCCGGAGGCGGGCCCTTGGGCAGCGTCGGTGGTACCGTTGGGCACCCACCAAAGCCACGACTTGTGACGCACACTCATGCGACCCTCGATGAGTCCCTGGCGGCGCAAGCGGCTGAGAAAGCGCACCGTCGAGTCGGGGCACTGGACCCCTTCGGCGTGGGCCATGGCGTCGAGTTCACGCGTCGTCCACTGGCGGCCGTTGCCCAGCAACTCCAGGACGAAGGCTTGCGCTTCCTCGCGGCCCAGCACGCGCAGCCGGTCCCTGGCGCTCTCGTCGTCGCCGGCGTCGCCCCGCTCGTGGGCGTCCAGGGCGCGGCCGAGCGCCTCGATGGCCAGCCGGCTCAGGTAGCGGACCTTCTGTGGAAGGTCGGGCAACTGGGACTCGACGCAGCCAGACCCCAGGTCGCGGGCATCACTGACGCTCAATCCCTCGACGCAATCGCACAAGACGCTGGCGGTGGCGAGTTGGTAGGCGCTGCCCATGGATTCGAACGTGGCCTTCTCGATGCGGCCGTCGGCGATGCGCAGGTAGAGCGTCACCACGTCGCCACACGCGGGGTTGCCCACCGCGCCCACGGCCGTCGCGTCCTCCAGGCTCCCCAGGTGGGGCGGGTTGCGCAGGCGTTGCTCGAGCAGCGACACACGGGGCCAGGCGGCGGGTTCGGCATAAGGGTGGCGAGTGCGGCACTTATTCGTCGCGGCCGTAACCGCCAACGCCGTCCTGCCATGTGCTGCCGTCGCCCCGGGCGCCACTGGCCGGCGCGGGGCTGTCGTAGGTGTCGGTCCCGGCCTTGTCCACCAGCACGCCGACGCCGGCGGTGCCGAAGCCCTGCGCCCAACGCTCGGCCCGGTAGATGTCGTCGCCGGCCTCGTCTCGCAGCAACGCGTACCCTGGCCCCAGCACGGGCACGCTCAGGCTGTACGCGGCCCCCTGGCCCATGGGGAAGGTGGGCAGGTCGAACCCGATCGGCGGCTCGGGGAAGGTCTCAAAGGGCTCCAGCATGGCCCGTTCGGCGTCGTGGGCCGACTGCGCGAAGTTGGAGCAGGGCGCCGGGTCCGTCACCACGCCAACGAAGATGATGCAGAACGCCTCGGTGGCGTCGATGCCCACGCGCACGAACAAGCCGGGAATGCCCGCCACGGCGTTGTAGAAGTCGCGGCCAAGGTCGTAGAAGGCTTCCAGGGTCGTGGACACGCTTGTGCCCACCTCGTAGTGATCGTCGCCGCCGCGGTCCAGCAGGTAGGCCACCGCCAGGTCGCTGGCGGCCCCCTGGCATCCCTGGCGCACGTCGCCGCCGCACAGGTACAGGTCGTCGCCGCCTTCTTCGTACAGGATGGTCGCGCCGGTCAGTTCGGAGCTCGCCTGGAGGGGCCCCACGTGGGTTTCGAGCGTCGGGCCGCTGATGGGGGGCACGATGTCGCGCAGTTCCTCCGGGACCAGTTCGTCGAGGCCGGGCGAGAAGCGGGGGACGCCCGAGGACAGGAAGGCGTCGTTGCCGTCGCCTCGGCTGGCGAGGATGGAGAAGCCGCCAAAGGCCGCGTAGCCGATGCCATCGGTGCGGTCCTGGTGGAAGACGTCGTTGCCGCCCTCGTCGATGAGCAGGCCGATTCCGCCGAGGCCCGAGCCCTTCGTGGACACGGCGACGGTGCCATCGGGGCTCGTGTAAACGTCAGCTCCCTCGCCTGCGTCATACAGCAGCCCGATGCCGGCCACGCCGTGCCCCTGACCCGACCCGTTGAGCCGGTAGGTGTCGGCGCCGCCGCCGTCGTAGAGCATGCCGATGGAGGTGACGCCCGCGCCCTGGGCGTTCGAGTCGGCGTCGTACGTGTCGTCACCCTGCACGTCAAACACGAGGCCGACGCCGCCGATGCCAAACGGCGCGCCCGAGCCGACCCCGCCGGTGTACGCGTCGTTGCCGGTGCAGTCGATCAAGAGCAGGAACGGGCCGTCGTGGGCGCTGTCGCCCAGCGCCCCGATCTGGATGAACGGCAACTCGAGGTCCGCCGACGTGCAGATGTCCCACAGGACCGGCTGGATCTCCGAGACCGCCAAGCTCACCGTCAGGCCGGCCGAGGCGAGGCCCTGCCGATCAACCGGTTCGAGGGCTTCGAAGATGAACTGCGCCACATCGCCGGCGGCCGGCGTGGTGCGAGCCAGTCGCCACGTGTGTTGGAGCCCCTCCATGGACAACGCGGGGTCCAGTCCAGCCAGCGAGTCGCCCGCCTGCCGCGCGGCCACGGCAAGCGCGGAGACCAGCTGAGCGATGGCCCGTGCTGCTGACTCGGCCGCCTGGCCCGCGGCCTGCGCCTCAACGCGCGCGCCGAGTTCGTCGTCGACGAGGATGCCGTTGGCGTCGTACAGATCCAGCAGGGCGTCGGCCAGCGAGGCATCCGGCACCGGCAACGGCTGTGCCGCCACACCCCATTGGCTCGCCGCGAATTCCATCCATGCGTGTGGCCCCGCCAGCCCGGTGGGAAGGTCTGCCATCACAGCGGCCAACCGGTCCCCATGGGCGGCGACCCCCTCAGCCCGGCATGCGTCGTCGGCACAACCGGCAATCGTCGCCGAAACATCGTCGTAAAGGCCCGTCGTTGGCACCGGCTGCGGTGCCGCGGGCAAGACGCTCGCGGCGGGCGCAGCCATTAGAAGAAAAGCAACAACAAAAACCGGGGCGGCAGGCCGGAAACGGCGAAGCGACATGCGCCAAGCAATCGCGGGATCGGTTTTGGTACCTTTGTTGGGGCAGGCCGCACCCCCACCCCCGCGCCCCTGGGGCAAAGCATTGCCGCCCAGGGATTTTCACGCCCGCGCGCCGACCCAGCGGGCACGGCAGCCACACAGCCTTAAGCCGGCCAGCCTTCTGCCGCACTGGTGGTTCTGATGGTTCGTCCAACGGTTCTGGTTTCAATTGCACTCGTCGCCCTTTTCGCCATGCCTGCCACGCTTGGTCAAGGCGACGATCCCTTGGCTGGCCTGCCCGGCGCCCCGGGCATGGGCGACCCGCTGCCCGGCCTGGGCGACGTCAGCGGCGACCCGGCCGACGTGGGACGCTGGACGACGCCGTTCGACGGCCACGTACCGGCCATCAACATGGTCCTCCTGAACGACGGGCGCGTGCTGTACTGGAGCGGCGTCGAGGCGGACGCCACCGACGACGACACCGAATGGACGTTCTTCACATCGGAGCCCGTCTGGGGCGAGTCCCGCATCGTTGACCTGAGCACGGACCCGCCGACGGTGACGACCCCCAACGACCCGCACGGCGCGGCGGGCGACCTGTTCTGCGCGGGCCAGATGATCCTGCCCGACGGCCGCGTGCTGACCATCGGCTCCAGCCAGTGGACGACGCTGCCGACACTCACGCCGTTCCTGACCGGCGGCGCCGACACGCGCATCTTCGACCCGGCCACGGACACATGGACCCGCGCGCCGGACATGAGCTTCGGCCGCTGGTACCCGAGCATCATCGAGACCGCCGACGGCGACGCGCTGGCCATCAGCGGCATCACGAGCCTCAGCAACCCCCTCACGCAGGTTGAGGCTGTCGAGCACTGGGACGACGAGTCCACGAGCTGGTCCACCATCGAGGACGCCGACCGGCTCCTGCCACTCTACCCCCGCGTGACGCTGGTTCCCGGCGGCCCGCTGAAGGGCGACGTGTTCTACAACACCGTTGGAACCCTGTGGGGCCCCTTCGGGGAGCACCCGCTGGAGGCGCTTTGGTTCTTCCAGCAGACCTACGACACCCCAACCAACGAGTGGCGCTTCCTGGGCCCCAGCACCTTCGGCGTGCGCCAGCACGCCGCCAGCGTGATGCTGCCCCTTGAGGCGGACAACGACTACGCGCCCCGCTTCGTCACCTTCGGCGGAACCATCGAGCGCTCGACGGCAGCGACCGCCCTCACCGAGATCAACGACCTCGCCACCGACCCGCCCACCAATACGCCCGCATCGTCCATGAACTGGCCCCGCTGGCACCTCAACGGCGTCGGCCTGCCCGACGGCACCGTCCTCGCCGTGGGTGGGGCGCTGTACGACAACGTCGTGGTGCACGGCCAACCCAACGTTCCCATCCTGGCGGCGGAGGGGTACGACCCCGCGACGGACACCTGGACCGAGTTCGCGCCGATGGAGGTGCCCCGCATGTACCACTCGACGGCGCTTCTGCTGGCCGACGGCCGCGTTCTGGTCGGCGGACACGTGCCGCTGCCCAACCCGTTCCCCGCTGCCCGCGACTCGTACAACCCCCAGGTTGTGGAGAACCGCCTGGAAATCTTCGAGCCACCGTACCTCTTCCGCGGCGAGCGGCCGGTCATCCGCGACGCGCCGACGGAGCTCAGCTACGATCAGCAGTTCGCCATCTTCGCCGACCTGCCCGACGGGCGCGCGCCGGACAGCGTCGTCCTGATCCACCCAGGCTCGACCACGCATGCGTTCGACATGGCGCAGCGCAGCATCGAACTCAACGTGGTGCGCGCCGAGGGCAACGCCCTGATCCTTGAGTCGCCGCCGGATGGCACGGTCGCGCCGCCGGGCCATTACATGCTGTTCGTCAACGGCCAGCACCCCGACGGACCCATTCCGAGCGAGGCCGCCTGGGTCCACCTAGACTAGCTGGGACTGCTCGACACGGGCAACCGGCAACGGTTATGCACGCCAGCCTGACTGGCGTGGGCATGAAGCGACCGGCGCTGCGAGCCCTGTCGGGCCTCGCCTTGGCCCTGGCCATGATTGTACCCGGGTGCCTTTCCAGCCCGGCCAGCCAGGCGCAAGAGGCAGGCGACGATGGCGACTGGGTTCCCAACGCGACGGCGGCCGCCGTCGGCCAGTGGCAGGAGCCATTCGACGGCGGTGTGCCGGCCGTCAACCTGGTGCTGCTGAACAACGGCCGCCTGCTCTACTGGAGCGGCGTCGAGCACAACCCCAACGACGGGCACTCCGATTTCACGTTCTTCACCAGCGCCCCGGTCAATGCCACGTCCCGCGTTCTCGACCTCTCCGGCGACGAGCCCCTCGTGCTGGTGCCCGAGGACCCACACGGCGCCGGCGCAGACCTGTTCTGCTCGGGCCAGACAATTCTGGCCGACGGCCGCGTCCTGGCCATCGGGTCAAGCCTGTGGAACAGCATGCCCACCACCGACCCGTTCCTGTTTGGCGGCGCCGACGCCCGCACGTACGATCCGGAAACCAATTCGTGGGTGCGCTTGGCGGACATGCACTTCGGCCGCTGGTACCCGACGCTGCTCAAGCAGGCGGACGGCACGCCAACGGCGTTCTCCGGCATCACCAGCCTGTCCCGCTTCGACACGCAGGTGCGCGAGGTGGAGCACTTTGACGAGGCGGCCGGGAACTGGACGGTTCAGGACGGCGCCGAGAAGCTTCTTCCCTTGTACCCCCGCGTGAGCGTGGTGGCGGGCGGCCCCCTTGAGGGCAAGGTGTTCTACAACACCGTTGGAACGCTGTGGGGTCCCTTCGGCGAGCACCCGGAGCAGCCCACCTGGAGCGTGCAGAAGGCCTTCGATGTGGCCAGCGGCACGTGGGAGGACCTCAATCCGTCCGTGTTCGGGGCGCGCCAGCACGCCAACAGCGTGATGCAGATGCTTGAGCCGGAGCGGGACTACGCGCCGGAGTTCGTGACCTTCGGCGGAACCTTGCAGCAGACGACGGTGGCGGTCCCGTTCACGGAGGTGGCGGATCTGGCCGTCAACCCGCCGGCCAACCGCCAGGTTGGCGACCTGGAACACGCCCGCTGGCACGCCAACGGCATCCTGCTGCCCACCGGGGAGATCCTGGCCGTCGGCGGCGGCCTGTACGACAACGTGGTGGTGCACGGCCAGCCGGACATCCCGATCATGGAACCGGAAATCTACGATCCGGCATCCGAGTCGTGGCGCACCCTGGCACCCATGCAGGTGCCCCGCATGTACCACTCGACGGCGGTGCTGCTGCCCGACGCTCGCGTGCTGGTGGCGGGTCACGTGCCGCTGCCCAACCCGTTCAAGGCGGCGCGCGACACGTACAATCCCCAGGTCAACGAGACCCGCATGGAGATCTTCGAGCCACCGTACCTGTTCCGCGGCCCCCGGCCGACCGTGGACGCCGCGCCCGCCGCCGTCGCTTACGGCGAGACGTTCGAAGTCGAGGCGACGCTTCCGGCTGGGCTGGATTCCGTGGTGCTGTTCCACCCGGGTTCGACGACCCATGCCTACGACATGGCCCAGCGCGGCGTCGAACTGGTCGTGCTCGCCCAACAGGACGGACTCATCACGGTGCAGGCGCCACCCAACAGCGTCGTCGCGCCGCCGGGCCACTACATGCTTTTCGTGAACGGTGAACACGTTGAAGGGCCGGTGCCGAGTGTCGCGGCGTGGGTGGAGCTGGCCTGATCCGGACCCCTGGCGCCCCCCAACGCGGCGGCAAGCACCCAGCCCCGGCCTGACGGGTGGCCGCAACCTCTATGAGGCGTCAGCCAGACGCTGATGCCATGGTAGCTTCGATGGGCCGCCGTGCGTTAATCGCGGCCGTCCTCCTGTGCGCCGTCACCCTCGCGGGCTGCACCGGATTCGGCCAAGACTCTGACGGCGAGCATGATTTCGCTCCGATCAGCGCCAAGGAGGCTGAGGCCATCGCGTCGTCGGTGGCGCTGGCCTGGCGCGCGGACGCCCAGTTGGCCATGCTCGGGGCGGTTGACGGCGCGGGCGGGGCGGGCATGGACGCGGCTGGCGCGGGCGGCTTTGGCGGGACTGCGTGGCCCTTTGGCGACGGCGGGCCAGCCAACCTGACGTTCCTGGACTCTGAAGTGGACGGTCGAAGCGTGCATTGGCGGGCGGTTTACCGCACTCCCGGCGGCGGCGAGGCCCTGGCCATCAACGTGGTGGGCAACGGCACGACCTGGCAGCAGCCGCTGCCCGACTCCGGACCTCCGAGCAGCGTGGGCGAGTGGCGTATCGACAGCGTTGAGGCGCTGGCGCTGGCGCGGAGCCGGGCGCCGTTTGACGAGGCGAGCCGCGATGGGGTGGCCCTGCTTCTCGTCGGCGACATGAGCGGGATGCTGCCGGGCTACAACGGCCCGAGCGGCGGCGAGCCGGAGCCGCTCTGGTACCTGATGGTGGAGGGCACGATCCCGCCGGTGATCCTGGCGGTCAAGGCGCGCAGCGGCGAACTCGTCGATCCACTCGAAATGCTCCAGGCCATCGCGGGGGACTACGGTGAGCAGGCGGCCAGCGAGGCTGGCTTGAATAGCACGAATCCGGACGCCGAGAGCGACCCAGGCGGCGAGCCCGCGATGTTCTGGTTGAACGACACCTACCAACCCGGTGAGCCGTGGAACTCGACGTCGCTGGTGTTCGAGGTCGGCGAAGGCCGCACGACGATCGATGTGGTGTTCTCCTGGCAGGCCCCGTCGTCGGTTGAATCGGCCGAGTATTCGCTGCGTGAGGCGCGCGGAACGGAGCCGGAGTTGGTGGATCACGGGGCAAGCGAGCAGGTGAGCGGCGGCAACCGGACGGTCGAGGTGCGCGATTCGTACGCCGTCGATGCGCGGGGCACCTACCACGCGGCGCTGGGGGAGATCAATCTGAGCGATTTCGACGTGCAGATCGAGTACCAGTTCGTGATCACCGTCAGCTAGTCGCGTCGCAGTCTCCCGCCGGGGGCAGCGGGACTGGCCAGGCGACGTTTCCGGCGGCGTCCACGGTGCGCAGCCAAAACTGGGAGGCTGGCCCCGGGCAGGGAAGGTGCCCGAGGTGCCATTCCTGCGGCTCTCCGGCGGAGCCTGCGGCGCGACGCGCGACGACCGAGCCGGCTGCATCGACGATTTCGACGCGGTCGGCGGACCCCGCCCAGCCGTCGTTGCCCGCCGCCGTCCACGCGAGGGCGCCCCCGGGGGCGACGCGGAGGTCCGTTGCGGCTGCTGGCGGCGTGGTGTCAAGGTCGTGGTTGCCCGTGTTCCATTCGTCGTGGTGTTGGCTCCACCACGCGCGCCGCGCATCAGCGGGGGCTTCGGTGTCCCACACCCACAGGTCGCCTTCGCGGGTGGTGATCGCGACCTCCAGCAGCCCGTCGCCGTCGACATCGCCGGTGGCGGGGGAGTCGACGATCCATTGGCCGGTGTGCTTGGGCCAGCCGGTCGGTTCGGTTCCTAGCGGGCCGAATGCGTGCAGGACGCCCATGCCGTTGCCCGACAGCACTTCGAGGGCGCCGTCGCCGTCGATGTCCACCAGGGTTGGGTTCGTGATGAATTGCAGGTCCTCGACGCGTCGCGGGAACGCCGGTTTGGCGGTGCCCGTGGCGATATCCCAGGCGTGGACGGCGTCGTCGCTGACCACCTGTTCGCCCGTCAGCAGGATGTCGAGTGCGCGACCCAGGCCGGCGGCGGGGGCCACCAGTTCGATCGCGCCGTCGCCGTCGAGGTCGCCGAGGCTGGGTGGCCCGGCGGCGGGAAACACCGGTGCGTCGGCGACGTTGGACAGGGGGCCACGACTGGTGCTGCCCAGGGTACGGGGCCGCCCCTCCGGGTCGTGGCCGTAGAAACTGGAGCCGTCGGCGCGCAGCACGTAGGCGGGGCCGGCGGTGGCGTAGATGGCAATCTCCGGGACGCCGTCGCCGTCCATGTCGGCGGCCGCGGCGCTGGTGGGGATGCCCTCGCCGACGTAGGGCAGCAGTTCGGCGACCAGCACCCCGATGGAGACGGGCCAGCCCTCCATGTTGCCCACGCTGCCGGTAGCGGAGTTCCAGTCGAGGGCGAAGAGCCGGCCGTTGCCCGATTGGATCACGTCGGCACGGAAGTTGAGTTGGCCGAAGGGCCACAGGAACGCGTCGTCGGCGGCCCAGTTGGGGACTTCGCGGTAGTGGTCGTTGGTGCCGAGCACGATTTCGGGCAGGCCGTCGCCGTCGAGGTCGGCGAGCGTCGGCGTCGCGACGATCTTGCCGCCGCGATAGATTTCGGTGCGGCCATCCGCGGGCCCCGTCACGCGCTCCATGCCACCGATCGTCTCGGTGTTCACCGTCGTGCGGTCGACGACGTGGTGCGGGAAACCAGCCAGCGGCGCGCCGTCGTGGTGCCAGGCGTACAGGTGCCGGTCAAGCCCGGATTGCAGGATTTCAAGGTCGCCGTCGCCGTCGAGATCGCCCAGCACAGGCTGCGAAACGAAGCCCATCATGACCGGATTGAGCGGGTCGCGCAGGGCCCGCTGGGCGTAGATCGGGTCCGCCGCCACCGGGAAGCCCGCCACGCGGCTGCCGTCGTGGTGCCAGGCGTACACCTTGCCCACGAGCGTCGCGGCAACGATCTCGGGCCGACCGTCGCGGTCCATGTCGCCCACCGCGATTCCGCCGGCCCCGATGGACTCATGCGGGCGCGCCGCCACCCCGGCCGGGCCGGCAAACGCGGGCGACGGGTGGACATCGAGCAGGTCGGTACGCAGCGGGAAGCCGGCGAGGCTGGTGCCGTCGCCTCGAAGCGCGTGAATCAGGCCATCGCTCGTGGGAACGACCAGGTCCGGCACGTTGTCGCCATCCAGATCCACCATGGCCGTGCTGGACTCGCCGCTGGCGCCCAAGTGACGGCTCAGCGGGTGGCGGTCCGGGTCGCTTCTGATGGCCAACGGGATGCGGTCCTCGCCGACCAGGCCCGCGCCGTCCGTCACGCGCAGCCGCAGCGTTGCGGCAAAGGCATCTTCGATACGATCGGCGGGCAGGGGCGCGCGCGCCCCGCAGGCGTCGGCGCCCGAGGCCGCCAGATCCCAGGTGGCCAGCGGTCCGACGCTTCGCCCGACCCCCGACCCCGATGCGATCGCGGCGAAATCGCCGGGAGCCGGGTCGATGCCACAGGCATAGGCCAATTCCCAGTCGTACGCCTTTCCCGGGGCGCGCAGGGCGCCAGCGAGGGCCTCGACTTCCACGACCGGGTGGACGGCCGGGTCGAATTGCTGCCACCAACGCGGCGCCAGCAACTCGGCCTCCGGTGGAACCGTCCCGGCGTCGAGGGCCCAGAGCGCCGCCGCCGCGTTGAGTCGGCCGGCACCGGTGTACGGGTCGTACCCGGGCGACGTGGGGTAGCGCGTCGTGGGAACCGGCTGCGCGACGGCGGGGTTGCGAACGCTGAAGTCAATGTCGTCGGCCGTCCCCATCAGAATCTGCTCGACTTCGTTGGGGGACAGCACATTCCAGCCGCTCGCCGGGTGGCTCGCCAACGCGCCAGCCTCGTTCAGGTCGCGGGCGTGGCTCAGCAGCAGACCAGTGATGCCCGCCGCCTGGGCGACGGCTTCGCTGCTGCACCCGACCGAGGAGACGCTGGCCGTCAGGGTTGCCATGTAGTTGGTGCACCCGTTGAGGTACAGCCAGCCGTGGGCCTGGC
>JBFJYU010000071.1:0-11600 GCA_041622435.1 Thermoplasmatota archaeon
CACGCGCCCGCGCCGACTACGCCAACCTCCAGAAACGCCATGAACGCGAAGCCTCCCTGGAGCGCGACCGCGTCAAGGCGCGCGTCCTCGAGGACTTCCTGCAAGTCTACGAATACGGCCAGATGGCTGCCTTCGAGGCCGAGCGCAACCCCGGTCCCCTGGCCGAGGGCGTCAAGATGATCGTGCGCGAGTTCGACCGCCTGCTCGAACGCGAGGGCGTGCGCCTGCTTGGACAGGTGGGCGAGCCCTTCGACGCGGCGGAGCACGAGGCGGTCGCCGCAGAGCCCGTGGAGGGCGTCGAACCCGGGCACGTGAGCCGCGTTGTGGCCCCCGGCTACCGCCTCGGCGAGCGCGTGCTGCGCTACGCCCGCGTCGCCGTCGCCCCAGACGAGGAAGAGTAGGCCGCGGCGCACCGCGGGACGCGGCGCGCGGCCACGGCGACGCCGGGCATGGCCCTTACGCCAGTTTGCGCTGGAAGTTGTACGCCTGGATGCGGAAGCGCTCTCGCAAGTAGAAGCGGTGGGCGTCATGGCGCTGCACCCCGGAGTCGAGCACCAACTCCTCGCAGTCATGCCGGCGCGCCTCGGCCTCCAGCCACGCCAGGAGGGCCGCGCCGTGGCCGGCCGATCGGGCGGACGAGTGGGTCACGAGGTCATCCACGTACAGGAAGCGGCCCCGAAACAGCATCTCGAACACGCGAAAACCGGCCACGGCGACAACGAGGCCATCTTGGTCGACGACGCACACGAGCCGGTACCCCTCCTTGCGCATCCTCGCCACGCGCCCGATCAGGTCGTCGGCAGACGCGATGTTGGGGCGGAGCTGGGCGAGAACCGGATAGCACTCGGCAACCGCCTCGTCGCTGGTGGCCTCGCGGATCTCCATGCGTCCGCATGACTCTCGGCCGCTTCAGTGCTGCGCAGGCCCCTAGTAGGGCAGGGGGTCGCCGTTGACGAACGACCAGCCGGGCGGCGGGGGCAGGTAGTGGAACATCGTCAGGAAGAGCTGGAAGTCCTGCTCCACGGCCACGGCGGGCACGGGCCAGTTGTCCTGGCGAACCGACGCGAAGAACGACATGTCCTGGATTCCCTCCTCGGGGATCTGGCTCGGTTCGACGCCGGACGCCGTCGGGTGCTCTTCGGTGGCGTTGATTTGCAGCCACAGCGGAGACGAGCTGCCAACGTTGGCGAACCAATGGGTACCCTCCCGGTCCGGCTTATAAGTCGAGACAACGAGGCCCATGAAGCCACTCGTTCCCGAGGACGACGGCTCCCAAACCATCTCAAACGTCAGGGCAGCCCACCCGGCCGACACGTCGGCGTGCCATTCGCGCGCCTGGTTCGTCACGTTGTCCAGCGGTTGGGCCAAGCCCGGCGGGCCGGTCGCCGCCCGCGTGTAGTCGGTCACGCAGTTGCTGCTGCTGTAGATGATCAGCAGGCCCGCCTGGCTGCACTCGAAAAAGCCATCGAACTTGTGGTTCGCCACGTACGGGTCCTGCTCAAACAGGCGCACCATCAGCAGCTTGATCGGGCTCGGGTTGTTGACGCCGGCCACCACATCGACGCTCGTCTGGGCGGCCTGGTGGAGCGCGTGCTCGACGCGCAGGAAGTGGGGTCCGGCCTCCACGTTGCTGAACCCGAAGCGGCCCATCTCGTCCGACGTGGTGGAGATGCCGGGGCCCGTCAGGGTGACCGTGGCTCCGGCAATCGGGCGCACCGTTTCGTCAATGACGATGCCCCGGATGGCGCCCGTGGTTTCGGTGACTTCGAGTTCCGGGAACTCAAGCGGCTCTTCCTCCGCCGCAGGGGCCGTGTCGTCGGTACATCCGGCTACCAGCGCCGCCACGAGCAGGGCGGCGGCGAAACGGAATCGGGGTTGCATGCAGTCACAAGTACCGTACCCGTTCAAGACGTTGGCGGCCGACCTGTTGCTCCGAGAGGCGGGGCGGGCGGGGCGGTGGGCTACTCCAGCGGCGGCCGTAGCGGCTCGCCGCGCACCACGATACGGGGAATCTCCCAGCTCAACCGGGCCATGAGTTCGTAGTTGACGATGTTGTTGAAGTCGCTGAAGCTTGCCACGCTGATCTGGCGCCGACCCTGGCGGCCGATCAGGACAACCTCGTCGCCGGCCGCCGCTTCCGGGATGTGGGTGACGTTGACCTGGATCAGATTCATGTTGACGGCGCCAACGATGGAGGCGCGGCGGCCGCGAACCAGGACGTGGCCCACATTGGACAAGCCGCGCGTGAAGCCGTCGCCGTAGCCCACCGCCACGACAGCGATGGTCGTGTCGCCTTCTGCCTCGTACAAGCGCCCGTAGCCGACGTAGTCGCCATCCCCCACGCGTTTCGTCGAAACAATGCGGCTCTTCCAGGATAGCACGTTGCGCAAAACGGGGGCCATGCCGCGCTCTTGGCGTGCGTCGTGGACGTGGGGGCTGGGCCATAGGCCATAACAGGCGATGCCGGAGCGAACCAGGTCCAGTCGCGCGCCGGGGTCCAGGAGGCCGGCGGCGCTGCTGGCGACGTGGGAGCGCTTCCACGTGATGCCGGCGTCGCGCAGCCGCTGGGTGAATTCGTGAAACCGGCGCTGCTGTCGCTCGACACGGTCCCGGTTCGTGGGGTCCTCGGCCCCGGCCAGGTGCGTGCAGATGCCTTCTAGGACGACGTTGGGGTGGTCATGCGCGGCGGCTGCGACATCGTAGGCGGCCGCTGGCGCCAAGCCGCTGCGGTTCATGCCGGTCTCCAACTCGACGTGCACGCGCGCCGGCCCCGCCGCCGGGTCGGGTCCGGGGGGCCCACGGGGTGCAGGGGTCGCGCCGGCACCGGCGCCGTCCGATTCCACGGCCCCGACGACCTCGGGCCAGTCATCAGCGTCGCTGAGCCACGGTTGCAGGCCCCGCTGGATCATCCACGGGATGTTCCCAGGCACGCCGTCACCCATGACCTGCAAGCGGCTGGCGCCGTCGCTGGCACGCAGGAATCCCGCCGCCTCGCGGGCGCTGAACACGGCAAAGTCGCGCACCCCCTCGTCCTCGGCGATGGGCACGACGGCGTCGTAGCTGTGGCCGTAGGCGTTGCCCTTGACAACCATGCAGAGGGCCGCCGGAGCGAATTCCTGGCGCAACTCGCGGATGTTCTCGCGCAGCGCCCGCTCGTCGATCTCGATCCACGTGCCCGCCGCCGGGGGCCGCCGGGCGGTGGCCGGCTGCGACTCCGGGTCTAGCGGGCGTGCGCGCGAGCCAGTTGGGTCCACAGGATCACCCCCTTCTCGATGAGCGCGTCGGGAAAGTCATAATCGGGCGCGTGCAACGCGGGCTGGTCGACGCCGGAGCCGAGCAGGATGAGCGCTCCCGGCCAGCGGCGCAGGAAGAAGCCGAAATCCTCGGACCAGGGTTGGGTTGCAGGCGCCGCAACGGGGAGACCGGCGGCGCTGGCAGAGGCGACCACGCGGTCGGCGGCCGCCGGGTCGTTGACGGTGGCCGGAAACGGTTCCTCCACTTCCACGCGGCAGTCCACGTTGCTGGCGGCGGCCAGTGCTTCGGCGCGGCGGCGAAACGCCGTCTCCAGCGTCGCGACCTCCTCGTCGCTGTCGCCGCGCACCGTGACAGAAAGCGCCGCCTCGCCAGCCGATGTGCCGAAGGCCCGGCTGCCGCCGGTGAGGTGGATCAGGCTCACCAGGGCGCCGGCCCCGCGGGGCAGGTGTTGGTTGGGCAATCCTACCGCGTCCAACGCCAGGTGGGCGGCGGCGGGAATCGGATTGCGCCCGGCATGGGGCTCGCTGGCGTGGCTCGTGGAGCCGGTGAACCGCGCTGTCAGGCCGCGACTGGCCACCGCCGCCACGCCGGAGCAGACGCGCACCTCGCCCAGGGCCGCGCCGGGCACGTTGTGGATGGCGTAGGCGCCGTCAAGGTCCAGGTCCAGGGCCGGGTGCTCCAGGCACCGGGCGGCACCCTCGCCGGTCTCCTCGGCTGGCTGGAACAGGCCGTACGCCGCGCCGCCGTCGTCCCGGATCGCCACGAGGGCGGCCGCGAGCATCGTCATGTGGCCGTCGTGCCCGCATGCGTGGTGGCATCCAGGGTTCTTCGACGCGTGGGCCGGTCCCGTCCGCTCCTGGATGGGGAGCGCGTCGAGGTCGGCGCGCAGCAGCAGGCGCGGTTTTTGCCCGACGCGGTAGAGCAACCCGTGCCCGCCGATGTCGGTGGCGACGGGTTCCAGGCCGCGCTCGGCCAGGTAGGCCCGGACGCGGGCCGCTGTTGCTGCCTCGCCGTTGCTGAGCTCGGGGTGGGCATGCAACGCCTGGCGCAGCGCAGTCCATTGGGCCACGGACACGATTTGACCCGATGGTGCGACGTGTTCCTTATGCGCACCGGTCGCGGGCGAACGGGGCGCCGGGGGCTTGCCCGCGCGGCAACGGGTCCACGCTAAAGCTGGTCGATCAGGAACGCGAAGTGCAGCGTCCGATCCAGGACGGTCTGGAATCCGGCCTCCAGCGCCGCGCGGTCGCCGCCGACGTCCGCGATCATGGTCTCGACGGTGTCGGCGTTGTGATACGCCGGGTAGTTGCCGATCATGGCGCCGCGCACCCATGCGGCGGGGTAGCCGCCGGCCAGGAAGGCGCCGTGGTCGCTCGGGCCCGACTCGGCACCCGTGGCGAGTTGGCTGCTCGATTCCGGCTGGCCCAGGTGGTCGACCACCAGAGCCCAGAGGTCGGCAAATTCGGTGTCGCCGGCGCCGCCGAAGTCGACCTTGACCGGCACGTCCACGGCGCCGCCGAACTTGGCGGGCCAGTTGATTCCGGTCATGTCGTAGTTGATGAACAGCAGGACCTCCTCGCCAGCGTCGACCAGTTCCTCGACGTACGCTGCGCTGCCGATGAGGCCGGCCTCCTCCTGGTCCCACAACGCGAACACCAGTGTGTGGCGCCACTCGTAGGCGGCCATCGCCCGGGCGAGTTCCACGGCCACGAGGGTTCCGCTGCCGTCGTCGTAGGCCGCGCCGTATGCGGTGGCGGCGCTGTCGTAATGGCCGCCGAAGATGATCAGGCCGGGCTCGGCGGGCTCCGCCGCAGGCAGCACGCCGATGATGTTTTGGCCCTCCGGGGAGCCCTGCCCCGGAAGCTGCGTCTGGCCCGTGAAGTTGTGGCGGTAGACATCCAGGCCGGCGTCCACCAAGGCCGCCTCCAGCCAGTCGCGCGCTACGTCGTGCTGGTAGAGGTTGTCGAAGCGCTGTGGCGCCGCGTCAACGAAGGCCTCCAGATCCGCCAGCAGCCGGACGCCGTCGGGAACCACGGGCAATTCCAGGTTCGCCAGGATCTCGTGGGGTGCCGGTGCGTCAGCGGCCGCGTCGGCAGGGGCGATGTCGGGGGACCCGATGCAGCCGGCGACGGCGCAGGCGAGCAGCAGCAGAGCGGCTCGCATCAGAGCACCTCCAGGATGTCCATGCCGCGGGCCTGGTCGCCCGTAAACAAATAGCCTCCGGCGTGCCAGACCTCCCACACGTTGGTTGTCCCGTCGGTCCACTGGTCAATCACACGGGGGGCCGCCGCGTCCGTGAAGTCGATGAGGATGACGCCGGCGCCATAGTAGCCCATGGCCAACAGATCCTGGTCCGCGTCAGGAATGATGCGCCCATGATGGGCTGTACAACTCCGCACAGCGTTGAACGGGTCCGGCGCCAACGGGTCAATGGCGTTCACCCGAGGGTCGTTGAGCGGGCTGTACCAGCTCAGCAACCGGGGGTCGGTTTCGTCGCTGACATCGTAGAACCACGTCGCACCAACGGGCGTCGAGTAGCCGCTCCCGTCCGCCATTCGCGCGTCGGCGTAGCAGCCTGGCGGCAGGCCGCCGCCGCTCTCGTCGCCGACGTAGAGAACGTCCCCCGCCAGATTGAGGCCGGCGGTGTGCGCAAACGACGCGGTGGAGGCCCGGGCGCTCGGCGTCCCCACGGCGCCGTGCGGGAACGGAATGGTGCTGATGACTTCAGGGGCCAACGGGTCGGCAGTGTCCCAGATCTGCGTCGCCTGGAAGCCGGCGCACAGGGCCCGGTAGCGCTCCTGGGCCGCGTCGTTCCAAAAGAAGATGTGGTGGCATCCGTAGCCGTTCCCGAAATCCTGGACGTGGGCCGGGTTCCTGGGGTCCGACAGGTCGTAGATATCCGTGAAGCCGCTGGCGAAGTCAGGGCCCGCCTGGCTGGCCGGGCCGCCGCCCCCCGCGCGGGCGTTATACACGATGGGCGTGCCCGGCACGACGCCGAGCTTGTGGCTTTGGGTTTCGATGGTCGACAACAACGCCGGCCGGGCCGGCTCGGTGATATCCCACACCTCGATGGCTCCAGCGGCGAGAACGGTGACCAGGGTGCCGTCCGGGTAGGCGATGATGGCAGCGCCCCGGCCGCCGCTTTCGAAGCTGCTGAGGACTTCCGGTTGGCGCGGGTCGCTGATGTCGACCACGTGAACCTGGCTGCGGCTCTCCGGCACGACCGCCAGCCGGCCAAACAACGCGATGCCGGCGCCGGTGTCGAGTCCCTCAACCCGGGCGGCCCCGGCCAGTTGCGACGGCGCATCGGGCAGATCGCGTGCCTCGAAGGGCTGCCACCACGCCGGGGGCGCCCGGCTGGCGGCAGAGCTGGCCGCCGGGTTCGACAGGGTTGGCCACCCATACGCCGGATGAGGCGCGTTCTGGGGGTCCGGCCACAGCGTGGGGCCAGCGAGAAGGGGCTCCGGTTGCTCGTCTGCGGGCAGGGGATCACTGGAGGCGCAGCCTGCCAGGAGGATGGCCAACAAGACGACGGCCGGCGATTTGGTCATGGCCCCCAACGACCGGCAGAAGGTTGTTGACCTTTGCCGCGCCGTCGTCGGCGTGGTCCGGCCCGCCGCCGCTTCAGGTGGCCGCCTGCATGGCTGCCTGCATCTCCTCCGGCGACATCTGCTTCACCGTCTGCGAGAAAGTCCACACGTACCCGAAGGGGTCGTAGGCCCAGAACGTGCGGTCGCCCCAGAACTGATCGATGATCTTGCTCTTGATGTCGAGTCCCGCCTTCGCCGCCGCGGCCCGGGCGGCATCGACGTCGTCCACCTGCAAATAGAAATTCACGCCCAAGCCGATGGGTCCCCGCTGGACTGCCGCCTCGTAGTCGGCGTTGTAGTCCGGCGCGTTCTCGGCCCCGGGCATGGTCAGCGGCGAGATGTGGATCTGCGATCCGCGGAAGTTGAGAATCGCGTGGAACAGCTTGCCGTCGGGGCCGGGGAACTCGGCCACTTTGTCAAAGCCAAGGCCCGTGTAGACATCGATGGCCTTCGTCATGTCGGCAACGCGCAGCATCGGGGAAAGGGTGGCGGCTTGGAATTCAACCATTGGAAAACGCTCCGGCAGTCCATTGGCGTCGGTTCGTTAAGCGCTGCGCAAGGGGCCCACGCAAGCAACGCACAAGTGCGCCGTCCGAGGCGGCCGCCGGCGCGCGTCAGGCGGACGGCGCCGTGGGCGGGCACGAGTTGGACCGCCCCGATCGGCGGTGACGGGACCGACCGGCAAGCATGATCCAACCCGTGCCGAGGGCCGGCTCGCGCCGACCACAACAGAAACTGGACCCTTTTGCTATAAGAATCGGAGCGGCAGGGGTGGATGGTCCAGTCCCGGGGTGCAACCGGGCCCGGGCAGCGCCGCAGGTTTCATTCCCGACACCCAAATGCGCGCCCATGCGCGTCTTTGCCGCTGCAGCGTTGCCCCTGCTGCTAGTCCTCATGATGCCGGCCGCCCAGGCCGACCCCGTCGACTGCCCGGAGAAGTCCTACACCATCGGACAGTACGAACGGCACACCGTCGCCGTCCACTCGGACTGCACCGTTGACATCGTACTCAACGAAGGCATCATCTGCCTCGGCGGCGGCGTCGGCCAGGCCACGTACGGGGCCGGTCCTGCCCACGTGACCAGCTACTACTGCAAGCCCCCGCCGGGCAGCGTCCCCGAGGTCGCCGAGGCCAACCGCGACATCTACCTCCCCGAAATGGTCGCCTGCACCTGGACCGGGAGCTACAAGCCCTACGTCGAAACCCCCGTCGTGACGGTTTGGATGTACACCTGCGACGAGCGGCCGCCCACGTAGGACTCGTCACCGCTCCTCGCGCCGCCCAACCCTGCGGCCCCGGGCTAGCGGGCTCTCCCGGATGGGTGCGCCGCCCCAAGCTCAAGGCCCGCAAGGATTAATTCTCAAAAGGGCGAGGAAACGCCCATGCGCGGAATCATTCTGTGCGTGCTCCTGCTGCTGGCGATTCCGGCAGTCGGAGCGGCACCCGACGCATGCAACGAGAACACCTTGCCCGGCAGCATGCGCGCCGCGTGCATGCTTGCCCCCGCCATCGAAGACAACAGAATCGTCATCGGCGGCGAGTTGATGTGCGCCGGCGGAGTTCGCTCCGTCGCCATCGACGCAGGCCCCACCGGAGCCAAGGTGTACGTCTGCTCCCTCCAACCCCTCTGACCCCACACCGCGCCGCCCGCCGACCGGGCGGGCGGGGCTTGGTTGGGTTGATCAGAAGCGCGCCCGATATTGGATCGGATCCAGGTGCAAACGCGCCTCGATGGGCGGCGGCAGAATGAAGACTCGCGGGCCCCGGCCCCAGTGATACACGCGATGCAATTCGTAGCCGTCCAGTTCCTGGCTGGCGCGTAACGGTGCTGCCGCTTCAGATTCCCTGGCCGTTCGCCGGCATCGTCGGCGGGCTATTTGTCCCCCCAATCCGCTCGCCGCCCTGTCGAAGTCTGCATTTAAGGCGCTTCGAGGCAAGCACCTGGCTGGGCCAACCCTATTGTGAGGCCGCCTCGCCGCCGACACCGCGTGGGATGAAATCCATTCTATCGCCCACGATCCCCGCATCGAGTCCGAGGGCAACCCCCCGCACGGCGCCGGCGCCGATGTGTTCTCCGGACGCTTCAAGGGTGTGATTGCCGGCGCAGCCGTCGTAAGAGAACCATGTGGGAGAATCGCCGAGTGCCGTGGCCTTGGCTCCACACGGCCCATCGACTTGCAGACGTGAACCAACCAGCATGGCGGTGGCTGGTTGGCTGGCGGCCCGAATGATCACCTTGCTTTCGTTGGCATGGAAATCCAACGTGGAATCATGACCGAGGGAGGCCACAGGCGTACTCAAGCCGGGCGAGCCAGAGCGATCTCCGAGAGCAAACGCGAACAACGTCGCATTAGCAACTCCGACCTCTGCAAACACCGGCTCTTCGCACTCGATCGATACGAAAGCCCCCGGCCCTTCGTCGTGTCGAATTTCAAAACCCACCAAGACGATTTCAATCCAATCCCCAGCTGCGAAGGTACCCTCGACGCGCGCCTCGGTGCTCCATGGATCGCCAACGGATGCCAGGCCGACCTCAGCCAAGTTGTAGGAACTCGACCCGGACCCAACGCTGGCTGTGGAGCCCCCGGAGTTGGTAACCATACTCAGCCAACCATGCACGTTTTGGTCACGCTGAATTCCACGCGCGCCTGCCAAAAAGGCGCAATTGGTTTCATCGCGAATCGTGATATTCGCCGCGAATCCGATGTCCTTGACAGTGGATTGGGCAAGCCAAGTTCCCGCCTGCTCGATCACCTTGCCTGGCGCATGCGAATCCAAGTCGAACGATCCCGTCGGCGACTCTTGGACGCAGCCGGCCAGATTCATGGCCACCAGTAGAAGGATCACCCGGAGCACGATCCCACTACCTGTTGGCTCTTGATAAGGCCCGTCGAACACATGTTGGCCCTACGGGCCGGTTCGGACGGGCCTGCGGAGGTCAAAGTTACCGTCACCACCTACAAGACTGACTCCGGTGACAATGGACACCCTTCGATTTCGCCTACGCGCGGGAGAACGCCAGCGTCCATCGCGTCAGCGGTGCGTTCGAGAAACCCCTAAAGGCAGTGCGCAAAGAAAGGGAAAAGCAGGGGTTAAGTCCTCGGCTCTGACGCTAAACTCCAGGCCTGGTAACAAAGCCCTCGTCTTCCCTCCTGTTGGAGCCCCTTGCCTGGCTGTCGGTCGCTAGTTTAGCGTCAAGGCCTCCTCAACTGGTCAGGTGAGGCTGGCTGGCTTGGGTTGCGCCAGGTCCGTCAGCAAGATGCTGGCTCGGATGCGCCGCCTAGCCGATTAGACCTAACACTGCACGGGCGTCATGATTGGTGCCGATAGCCAAAATGTAGACGGTGCCAGCAGCCCTGGCGGGATGCCGTGGCGGAGCCAACTGCTTGGAAGGGAAGTTTGGGCCATGCACCTCGTTTTCTCCAGCCTTTCCAGCTTCACTTAGACTACCATCGCTGGAGCCAGCGGCTATCCAAGGCCGGCCATGCGATCAGGCGCCTGGAGCGTGCTATACCACGGCAATCGCTCTCAATCAAGGCCGACGAGAGTGGGGCGATACGCTCGTCCTATAACGTCCCCGATGGGCGTCTAGTCAACGAGTTCTTGACCGCTATGGCGCCATTAGTGTTAGGCCAAGGACCTTCTAATTGGCACAGTTTGCTTGATCGGCTGGCTGTAGTGGTGCCCCCACAGATCGGCGCGCGGCTCGAAGCCGCAAAACGATTAATCCTAGAGGCGGGCAAGGGCGAGCCAGTATTCAATCACAGTGCTCCTAATGGCGAAGGATCGGACCTACGCCGCGAGATCAGGGCTGATGTGGATTTATCTTTTTTGATAGAAAAGATATACTTGGCTGGCGATGTCGCAGCGCATGATTTCTTGCAGGGTTTTTGGAAGGAACCGATCATCGCCCACATGCGACTTTTCCGTGTCCATGCGTTTGCAAAGGACCTTTGGCACATACTCAACCGCGTCAGGAAACTAGTCGCGTGTACCGATGTCGTCGCAGCGAAGCACCGCAGCAGTTTCTGCGTGTTTTGCCTGCGCACTAATGCGGATTTCACCAGTGTTGAGCACATTATTCCAGAATCGCTGGGGAACGATGAGTGGATCCTGCCGATGGGTTGGGCGTGCGACGACTGTAACAAAAAGTTCAGCGTTTGGGAGCGAGATCTGACAAGCAAGTCGCGTATCCTCGCGTGGTGTCGCTTCATGTCCCCGGCAATGTCGAAGAAGGGCAAATTCTTTGAATTTCGCTCGGAGGCTACGCACATGATAAAACACAGGCATAATTCCATCGAAATCACGAGTTATGCAGGCAAGCGTGGCCTCCCTACGGAACTAAGGGAGACTGACCATGGCATCATTCTTCAATTGCCTAGCGTAAGCGAACGCATCAATTCCCACTTATGGGCGAAGATGGTCGCCAAGGCGGCCCTCGCCTTCGTCGCCATTGACTTCGGCCCGGGTGCGGTGGCCCACCCAATCTTCAACCCACTGCGCGCCCTACTTCATGATGATGTGCGTCCGGCCAATCGACTGTGGGTCGGGGCCGCCGACCGCTTCACTCTAGAAGTCTCGCTGAAAATTTCCTACCGCGAGTCGTGGCTAGTGCTTGATCTGTGGCACCTTCGCTTAGTCCTCGGCTTGGATACTTCAAATCCGATACCGCCGGCAGATCAAATGGCGCGGGAAGGTGCCACATTCAACCTCTGGAGTGATTTGCCCGGCCCTCATGCGACAAACCGATAAGC
>JBFJYU010000072.1:0-11580 GCA_041622435.1 Thermoplasmatota archaeon
CCAATGTGGGTGTTCTGGTTCATGCCGTTCCTGCCGCCACTGCTGGCCGCGGCCCTGATCATTCTCTCCATGGCGGCGCTGGAAGCCACGCGCGGCCAGACCATCGGCAAGATGGCGTTACGACTGCGCGCCACCACGATCAACGGCGGCCCCCTGTCATGGGAGACCGCGATCCTGCGCAACCTGACCAAGTGCTTCCCGCCGCTGGCCCTGCTTGACGCCATGGTCGGCCACCTCAGCGACGGCGCCGCCAAGCAACGGGTAACCGACCGCCTGGTTGAGACCATCGTGGTGAAGGAGGGCCCATGAACTGGGAGCCCGCCGCGTGGCAACCCGTGGACCCGCCGAGCGCGCCACGAGCGCAACCCGTCTGGCCCAAGGCCCCGGCCCCAGCCCCGACCCCGGCCGAGCGGCGCGGCCTGCCATGGTGGGGTGTCCCCCTCATCGTGCTCGGACTGCTGCTGGTCTTCCCGATTCTGTGGTTCGTGGTCGCCTTCGGGTTCGGCGTCATGGGAATGGCGATCGGGGTCCTGTTCTTCGCCATCGAGTTCCTGGTGCTGCTCCTAGCGGTCGCCGGCCTCGTGTGGCTCATCGTGCACCTAGCCGGGCGCGACGCGCAGGCTCCCGGCACCCCGACCTCGCCACCCGCCCCGCCGCCGGCGTCCCACCACCTGCCCGGCGGCGGAGCTTGGAGCAACGGACCTCCCGCCCCCGCCGCGATGGACGAAAAGGAGGAAAACCCATGAATCAAAACCCATCCCGCAAGCCCCTTTTGTTGACCGCCATGCTCCTGTTGGTCGCCTTGGCCGGCTGCACCGACCAAGGCTCCGGCGATGGCGATGCGACCGCCGCAGCGAGTCCCGGGCTGCCCCGCGCCGCCGACGGACGGGATCTCACCACCCAACTCCAGGCGAGCGACGAGATCCCGGGCCCCACGTGGACCGTCGGCGACTGGTGGGGCCACCACGTCTACTTCGGAACCGATGACGACGAAGGTGTCCATTACAACGCCATCGTCGTCGCCGGGTCTGGAGATGCCTGGCAACTGGCCAGCGACGACGCGGAGGCCGCGGCCATGGAGGCCCTCTGGGACATCCCGATCCTGGGCGACTTTTCAAAGAGCGACCTGGCCACCACGTCCGGCGGCGAGGCCTGGCTGTGGTACGACTTCCCGCTGGCCGACGGCAAGACGTGGACCTCCACCATGGACCTGCGCGGCGAGGGCCCAGAGGAACTGACATCCACCGCCACGTACGACCCGGCGATCGCCAGCCCGGCGGGGACGTTCCCGGGCTTCTTGGTCGAGACCCGCCTCGCCGACGGCGCCCTGGCGCTCCAGTACGACTACGTGCCCGCCATCGGCTGGTATTCGCAGTTCAAGGCGTTCGATCTGTCCACGGACGAGCCGGACGACGTGGAATTGCGCGCCGTCGGCATGGGCTTCGGCCACGGCTGGACGGGAACCTACTACGTGACCGAGGCGGTCCAGCTCGCGCAAAACCTGGGGTACACCATCATCGCCCCCCCGGCGGTGATGGCGGCGCCCGATCCCTTCGAGACGTTCACGGTGAGCGACGAGGCGACGCATGTGTTCGGGTACGGCTTCGCGTACTCGTACGCCGGCGCCCAAGCCCTGGCGCTGCGTGACCCCAACGGCGATCATTGGGAGGCCGTGGCAACCCCCCTGGAAGAGGGCGCATCGTTCTTTTTTGACCGCGTGCCGGCGGTGGCCGGCGACTGGTACCTGGCCAACGTTGGCGCCGGCATGTTCAGCGTGGCCGGGCTGTTCCTTTGGGAGTTGACCGAGACGACCGGCGAATTGTAACCGGCTCGCCCCCGCCGGGCCGGGCGGATCGGGTCATCTTCTTGAGAGAGCGATGTATGTCCGGTCATGACTGGACGCCGTCTGCTCATGTTCACCGCCCTGGCGGCCTTTTTGACTCTGGCCACGACGCCGGCCGTCTCGGCCAGCCACGAGGATCAGGCACCGTGGCTCGTTTGCCTGCTACACCCCACGTGCGACCCCGATACCAACCCGGCCGTGGGCCCCACGGTGGCCTACGCGAACGCCATGGCCGACACAGCGCGCTGCATCGCCAAGTACCCGTTCACGTGCGATCCATCCCTGTTGGGAGCCACGCTCCATTACGTCGACGAACTCCTGTAGGCCCGCCGCAGCCGCCCTCACGGCGCAAACAGCGTGGCAGCGTCGATCGGTTGGGCGGTCATGGCGAACCTGGGGTGCCCGTAATTCTCGCCGCCCGACGAATCGAAGCTGCTCCACGCGGCGGCGAAGCGGCCGTCCGGCGCGAAGGCGGCCCCCAGGAAGTCGAGTAGCGCCCGCTCATCCTCGGCGCCCCGGCACGCATTGCCTCCGCCGCACAGGACCCCCTCCTTCACCGGTTCGGGGCTCAGCTCGATCCGCTTAACGGTCCCGGATGCCATGTCGACGAAGGCTGCGCGGGCGGTCCAGTTGCCCTGCACGTCCCAGGGGAGAACGGCCTCGTCGGCGCCGTAGTACGCAAGAGCCACGCCGCCGGTTGGATGCGTGACGACCCACGGCATGAGCCCGGTCTCGTTGGCGCCGGTGATCTCGATCGGCGTGTCGAAAGCCGTCCGGGCCTCGTCGAGCGCCACCACATACGTCTGCGCCGCTGGGCCGGCTCCGTCCGGGTCGCTGATCTCGGACCAGGCCAGGATCATTCGGTCGTCGTGGGTCCACGCCACGTTCTCCACGGACCAGATGCCGGTGCGCAGGGCGTCGTCGCGGGGCAGCAGCACGTGCCGCCACGTGAGGCCGCCGTCGCTGGAGAGCGCCACGCCGACCTCAGTCAGGGCGAAACCCTGGTCGTCCACGACATCCGCGATCTGGCTCAGGGCCGAGACGTAGTACGGGATGGCGATGTCGCCGTCGGCGGCCACCGCGGGGTGGCCAAGGAAGGCGTACTCGGTGTCCGGGTCCACCGGGCGGACCGGGACGTGCAACGGGAACGTCTCGCCGTCGTCCAGGGTGACGAGGTAATAGATCCCGGTCGGCGGGGCGTTGTAGGCCATGCCGAGGAGTTGCTGCCCGTCGGTGACGAGCCAGGGCCGATCCAGGGGAGGGATCTGCCCGACCAGGTAGGTCCAGCGCCACGTTTCGCCACGGTCGGTGCTCTTGCCAACAGTGTAACCGGTGGCCAGAACGCCCGAAAGATCAGTCGTGTAAATCGCGCCGTCGGCCACCACAACGTCCGTGTCGCCGCCGCCGGTGCGGTCCATCATGTGCGACACGTCCATTTGCTCGAATGTGTCCTCGCCGGGCGCCAGGCGCCAAAAGTTGAAGCCGCCCCCGACGGACGCCAGGTAGGCCCAGCCGTCGGCGTCGAAGGCCAGACTCGGCTCCGCGCCCGTGATTGATTCGCTGGGCACCAGAACCGGCGCCAGGGCCAGCGGGTCCACGATCTCGTCCGTTTCGGGCCCCACGGGGGCCTCCTGCACGCAACCCGCCAGCAAGATGGCCAACGCCACCCCAAACCACCGCATGCGGCAGCCGAGCCCTTCACTCCTATCAACTTTCTAGCGCCCGTGTCGCCGCCGGCCCCGCCCTCGCCCAGCCCGCGCACCGGCTTCGCAAGCCCCAAACGCACAAGACCGGCGCCCGCCTGCGCCGCCTCGTGGACTTCAGCCTCAGCGACGAGGAGCGCCTGATCCAGCAGACCGTTCGCGAGTTCGCCCGCGGCGCTGTTGCCGAGCGAGCCGAGCACCTGGATCGCACGGGCGAATTCCCGCACGAGACCATGAAGGAGCTCGCGGCGCTGGGCATGCTCGGCCCCACGATCCCGGAGCAGTACGGCGGCACCCCGATCTCCAAGGTTGCCTACAACCTGATTCTGGAGGAACTGGCGTGGGCGTGCGCGAGCACCAGCGTCACGGCCGCGGTCCACACGAGCGTTTCGGCCAGCCCCATCGTTGAGTGGGGAAGCGACGCCATCAAGCAGCGCTTCCTTCCCAAGCTCGCCTCGGGCGAGTGGATCGGCTGCTTCGCCCTCACCGAGCCCGGCGCCGGCAGCGACGTGGCCGCGCTGGCCACCACGGCGGTCAAGGACGGCGACGAGTACGTCATCAACGGCTCCAAGGTCTTCATCACCAATGGCAACAAGGCAGGCAGCGCCGTGGTCGCGGCCAAGACCGACCCGGCCGCCGGCCACCGGGGCCTCAGCCTGTTTGCCGTGGAAACCGACACTGCGGGCTTCAACCAGGACGGCGCCGAGGAGAAGATGGGGCTGCACGGCAGCGACACGGCGCGCCTCAGCTTCCAGGACATGCGCGTACCCGCCGAGAACCTGCTCGGCCAACCCGGCGACGGCTTTAAGCAACTGATGGCGACGCTCAACGGCTCGCGACTGAGCATCGGCGCCCAGGCGGTCGGCATTGCCCAGCGGGCTTTCGACGAGGCGCGAGAGTACGCCAAGCAGCGCGTCCAGTTCGGCGTCCCCATCGCCCAGCACCAGGCCATTCAGTTCAAGTTGGCCGACATGGACACCCGCATCGAGGCCGCCCGGCTGTTGTACCTGAAGGGTGCCAAGATGCTGGACGAAGGCAAGCTGACGCCGGAGATGGGCAGCCGCGCCAAACTGTTTGCCAGCGAAATGTGCACGTGGACAACCATCCAGGCGGTCCAGATTCACGGCGGCAACGGGTACGTGACCGACTACCCCGTCGAGCGCCTGATGCGCGACGCGAAGGTGACAGAAATCTACGAGGGCACGTCCGAGATTCAGCGGACCGTGATCGCCAAGCAGCTGCTGGGATAGTCGCTCGCGCCCTCGGCCACGCCATCGCCGGCTGCGTGTTCTTGAAATACCGCCATTCCTGGTGAACGACCATGGAAGACGGCGCCGCTGAGGCCCCTGTCACAATGAATGCCCGACCTCCGGCGCCCCTGCCGGCTGGCCGCCGCGAAACGTGGGGTGCCGGCCTCGTGATGGCTGCGGGATTGCTGCACCTTGTCCTGGTCGGCGATCACCTGGCGCACGCCCTCGGCGCGGGCCTGTTTTTCTTCACACTTGGCGCCACCCAGGCGGTCTGGGCGGCAGCTTACTTGCGCCGCCCCAGCGATTCACTGCGCCGGTGGGGTTTGGCGGCGCTCGCCGTGGCGCCGACCGTGTTGTACCTGGTGACGCGCATGGCGCGGGCGCCGTGGTCGGATGGGCCGGAGGCGTGGGACGCGGCCGGCATCGCCACGCAGCTCCTGCAAATTGGCGCCGCGGTGGCGCTCATGCCCACCCGACGCACCGCGTTGCGCTTTGATGGCGTGGCCGCCATTGGTGTCGGCCTGCTGCTGGCTGCCGGCGGCTATGCGGGCGCCTTGGGCGCCGAGGGGGTCGACTTCCTCTCCCAAGCGCGCTCCGTGCACGGCCACGACGACGGGGACGGCGGCGCGGGACACGAGGACGAGCACGCCGTCGGGGCGAGTGGTGCAGGCGGCGCGCACGCCGGGGCGCACGCCGGCCACGGCACGTCGCTGGTGGGCACACGCGGCGAATCCATGGTGGGTTCCATCGCCTATTATGGCCCGCCGGATGGCCCCGCAATCGCGACGCACTGCCAGGCCATCGGCCAGGCGCAACAGGAGTGCTGGTTGCATTTCCTGACGGAGGTTCTGATCGCAGAGGGGTCCGTGGTCGCGTTCCAGACGCTCGCCGACTTGGCCGCTGCCGAGCGCGCCGCCGATGCCGTTGGACACCCGCTGGCCCACAGCCTCGGCCACGCTGCTTTCCAGGCGTACGGGCTGGATGTCCAGTTGGCCCTGCGCGAATGCTCGTACGAGGTGTTCCAGGGCTGCATCCACGGGGTTCTGCAAGCCCACTTCGACGACTTGGCGGCCCAGGGCTTGCCCCTTGATGGCCCGGCGCTCAACGCCGTGTGCGGCTACGCCGAAACCAGTTTCGAGCGTTACGCGTGCGTGCACGGGCTGGGCCACGGCATCATGATGTACGAGGGGCTCGAACTCCATGTGGCCCTGGATCGCTGCGCTTTGCTGCGAAGCGGCAACGACCGCACCAATTGCTACGGCGGCGTGTTCATGGAGAACGTCGTCGGGTTCTTCGATTCGCTGGACCCCAGCACCGAGACGGATGCGCACGGCGACGGCGAGCCCCAGTTCTGGGTCGACGAGAACGAGCCCGCCTACCCGTGCAACGTCGTCGCCGAGGCGTACAAATCATCTTGCTGGCGCATGCAGACGAGCCTGATCTTGCACTTCAACAAGGGTGACTTCCGCGCCGCCTCCGTGGTCTGCACGGCCGCCGAGCCCTACAACTTGGACTGCTTCGACAGCCTCGGACGCGACTCGGTACCGTACAGCGACCGCATTCCGGCCAGCATGAGTGCCAAGTGTACGTACGCCCGCGCCGACGAGGAGGCCCGCTGCGTTCACGCCTTCACAACCGGCATGATCCTGCACTTCAACGATCCCGAGCAGGGGCTGCTGGTGTGCCAGCCATTGCCGGTTCACCAGAAGGAGGCCTGCTACCGCGCCACGGGCATTCAGACATCGCGAATGCTGACGGCAGCCGAGACCGAACAGGTGTGTGCCCGCGCGGAGCCCGACTACGTTGCCGCTTGCCGCGATGGCGCCAGTTGAGGATGCGAGGCGCGGCCGCAATTGTCCCGGCGATCACGATTCGCCCCTTGATTCGCAATGCGTGCCACGCACTCCTTAAGTGATGGACGGGCTGGTCCGGGACGATGCGGGGATCGTCCCAACGGCTCGTCCTGGCGGTTCTGGCCGGTTTGATCGTGGCGGGAGCACTGCAATACGTTGGCGCCGCCGACGGCCTGCGCGCGGAAGCGCCGCTTGAGATTCCGGCCCTGCGCGCCGGCGACCGCGGCGAATACACGGTCCGAATCGTGTACCGGGACGGCACCGACGCGGGCCCGCTGGCGGGTTTCTGGGAGCGCTACGCCTTCCGGGTCCTGCCCGACGACGTGGACCGCGACGCCGCTGGCGTACCGCACGATGTCGAGGTGCACGAGGCCCAGATCACGTTCCGGCCGGGCGGCCAATACACGGGGTCGCTCACGAAGGTGACCGTCGATCGAGCGACGGGGGAGCCGGTCTCGCAGACGTATCATTGGACCGAGGGAGGCCGTGCGCCGCTGAGCTTGCAGGGTTTGTCCGCCAGCGAGGAGGTGCGTGGCCAGTTCACGATCTTCGAGCCCGAGGCGGTCCTGTGCGGATTGCGCTCGTCACTCCAGGGGGCGGCCGTCGAGGCCGGAGCCCGGGTGACACTGGACGGCGGCTGCGGCGAGGCGGGCCCGCTGCGCGACCATGGGCGCCACGCGTTTCGCATCGATGGGCAGGACACGGCGGCCGGGGTTCGTGCGTGGCGGTTCGTCGCTGCCGAGGAGCCGCGCGTCGCCGCGTGGTTCGCGCCGGGCCTGCCCGTGCCGGTTCAGTTGCGCCTACCGTCGGTGGCCGAGGGGACCCTGCGCGGCCAATACGACATGATCCTCGAACTGGTGGCTTTCGAGCGCGGCGATTCCTCCGCCGAATCCGGCGATCCGCGCTCGCGGGGCGATCCAGTGGCCCACGCTGAGTCCGCCATCCCGACGGCCGCCTGGCATCCCCTGCACGGGCCCGATGCCAGCCGCGTCAGCCACACCTACCCGATTGCGCAGGCGGTGGCCGACGCCCGCGCTGACCCGCGCGCGCTGCCGTTCGTGTTGTACCTTCGCGACCACCCGGACGCGTACCTGGTCGCTGCGTACGGCCAGAGCGTCACCGACATTGTCACCACGCACGAATGGGACCTGGAATTCACGGATGGCAAGGACAGCACCCGTTACCTGATCCAGCGCACCGCCGGCGTCAACCATTACACCGAACTGACCCCGCGCCTGCACGCCCTCTGGGCCCCGGCGCTGGAGCGGATGCCCGCCCACCTGCCCTCGGTCGCCGACATCCTGGACCGGTGGACGGCCATTCGCGACCAGCCCGCCGGCGAGCTCGCCTACGGGGTTGGAATCCGCTGCGGCGAATCGGGCTGCCCGGATCTCGAAGTGGTCGTCCACGTTGGCCAAAACGACCTCGTTGGCGAGCGCCGCCAATCGGATTTGCTCGCCGTCAACCACGAAGGCGATGTCCTCTACCGGGTCCGTTACGACAGCCAAAGCGTCCCCATCCTCGCTGATCTCGGCCTCATTGGCACGCCACCGGACGCCCAAGACGCACCGGGCCGCCTGTCGCTGCTGTCACCGTCCCCGCGCCTGGCCGCCGCCGTGGTCACCGGCATCGCGGCGACGTTGGTCCTCTGGTTGGCGCCGCTGTTGAAGTCGGCGCCGTGGAGCGGCCTGTTCAGCCGCGTCAAGGGAACCCAGGTTCTCGAGCACCCGGTGCGACAAGAGATCCTTGACACCATCAACGCCGAGCCGGGAATTCATTTCCAGCAATTGGCGCGCCGCGTGGGCCGCGGCCGGGGCGTCGTCGGCCATCACCTGGAGAAATTGGAGCATGCGGGATTGGTGGAGCCCGTTCACCAATACGGCTACCTCTGCCTGTTTCCGCCGGGAGCCGGAGCCTCCGATCGCCGCGCGGCGGGAGCCGTCAAGGCGCCGGCCGCCCAGCGAATTCTCAAGACCGTCAGGGAGAAGCCGGGGTTCACCATCCAGGATTTGGCGCAACGTCTGGAATTGTCCCCATCGACGGTGCACGGACACGTCCAGAGGTTATTGTCCGCCGGCCTCGTGGAACAACGCCCCGACGGCCGCCGCAAACGGCTCCATCCCACTCAGGCCGCTTTCGGAGTGGGTGCCGCATGATTCGGGAATCGTGCCGGGCACCAGTTAAGTCTCACAACAATGGAGTCATGATGCGATTGAAATGCACCGTCCTGCTTGCCCTGCTGGTTGCCTCGCCGCTGGCGTCTCTTGCCGCCGCGGCGCCGGGCGCTGGAACCGCCGAGTCGGAGCCATTGCGGATCCTTGAGGACGCGGCCAACGACCTGAGCGCCCAGGAATTGCTAACGGCGCCAGTGCCCCGCGGCAGCATGGATCTGCGCTACCTCGACATCACCGAAACCCTCGACACCCTGCTGCTGAAGGTGGGCACCGAGCCCGACCCGGGCCTCACGGACCAGGGCCAGATCAACATCTGGTTCCGCCACGAGGACTCCGTGTTCAGGCTCAACCTACAGCAGCGCAACCTGATGTCCGGCTGGTGGTGGGTGTACAGCCTGGCCCGCGAGGAGCCCGAGAGCGGCACGTTCAGTTACGTCGCGGGTTCCGTGCCGTCGGAGCCGCTGGCGTCCAGCCGCACCGAGGGCTGGGTCGAGGTGGAGATCGAGAAGTCGTTCCTGGCCGATCGCGCCGGGGCCGTGCCGTTCGTCGGCCGGACCCTTGACGACATCTGGGTGCAATCCTTCGGATACCTGCTGGATCCCCAATTGCGTGATCGGATGCCCGACAGCGGAATGGCCCGCGAGCCGTTCGAATTCCTGGTCGGCCCCGAGCAAACCGGGGATATCGAATTGTGGAGCACCAGCCCGAGTCGCGCCTCCAACGGCGAGGCCACGACGTTCATCTTTGAGGTGCAGGCGCGCAACACGGGCCGCACGGAACTGAACCTGCGCTTCGCTGGCGAGGAGGTTCCGGAAGGGTGGAATGTTGGCTTCCCGAACCCCGTTGTCCGCCTCGGCGCCGGGGAGACCCAGACCTACCCGGTGCTGGTTCGCATGCCGTTTCGCCACACCCACGGCGAAGTCGCGGCGGTCAACATCACGCTCAGCGACGGCGACAACGTTGGCCGCACGTCGCTGTCGGTGCTGTATCACGCGATCCCGCAGCCGGCCGGTCACCACGACACGCTCTACCTGCACAGCGACCAGTCCCCCGACGCGCTGACGCCGGCCATTCATGCATCCGGCGTGTCGGTGTGGCATCGCATCACCATGAACGCGAAGGCGGATTTCGACGGCGACGACCGCGTTGCCGTTCCCGCCAGCAACGCCGACGGCGCACACCAGTGGGGCATCTGGCTCGATCCTGTGCTGATGATGGGGCTCGACTTCGATCTGGCCCGCGTCGGCGAATTGAACGTCCCGATCCAGGCCGCCACGCCGATTGCGGGCGCGGCGCTGGCGGGCGAGTTGTACGTCACGTGGCCGGCGGCCGCGGGCGGGTGGGAATTCCTCCAGGTCGCCACGCTGGAGGGCGAGCCCGCCAAGGACCTCGAGGCCGGCCGGGAAACCATGTTCCAGGCCTCCGTGCTGCCGACGCCGGACAGTGATCTGGTGCCGTACCGCGAGGGCGCCAACATGGCCTTGCTCTTGCGCCTGGAACGCAGCGATGAATCGTTGGGCGTCGGCGCCCAGAAGCCCGAGATCCTGCCCGGCGCCTTCATGACGCTGCCGCTGAACGAGTACCACGACCCGGTCGACGAGGTCTTCCGGACCTTGCAGGGCGTGTCTCTGGATGCCGTGGGCCCGCGCCAACGCGCCGTCAACCCCGGCGAAACCGTCACCTTCACGCTCGATTTGGGTTACGACGGCGCGGCAAGTTCGTTCGCCCTGCGCCTGGAGGGCCAGGACGCCCGGCACGCGCGCATCATCGGCGATGACGTTGTCCGGGCCGGCGGCGGCACGCGGGCTTCCTTCACGGTCGCTGTCACCGCGCCGCCAACGGCGGCTCCCGGCACGTTCCTGGACCTCGTGGTGGTAGCCCAGAAGCGCGCCGACGCCGATGTGCAGGGACTTCTTCGGCTGGTTGCCGACGTGGACGACTCCGTGGATCACCCTGACGAGACGATGGAGGCCGAGGCCATGGAGGCGCCGGGGCTGGCGCTTGGGGCGCTGGCCGCCATGCTGGTGGGGCTTGCGGCTGGTCGGCGCCGGGGAACCGGGCGAAGCTAGGACTCGCGGGGGCCATCCACCCATCCGCCGGCTACGGCTCCCGCCTTGGCCGGCGGACTGGCTGGTCTCCCAGGCGGCCACGCAGCAAGGCGGCCGATCGGCCCGGGGGCCTCAGGCGCGAACCGCTTCAACCATGATGCGCAAGGGCCCGGCGCCCCCGCCCGTGTAACAGGCTTGGTCGGCGCCGTACACGTTGGCCTGCATGAAGAAGCGCCACGTCTGGCGGTCAATCTCGACCTGCCCGGGCTCGACCGAGATCGACTGCACCGCCTCGTCGCCGGGCGCCACCGTGTCGAGCCACATGACCGCGCCTCCATCGATCGAGTAGCCGACTTGATAACCGGTGTACGTCGCGGGAACCTTCACCGTCACGTCGAGGGAGCCCGTTCCTTCGGCGATGCGGTCGCGGGAGCGGGTTAATTCAACTCCTCCCCCGAAGGCGCACTGGAAGTCCAGCTCGCTGGCCAGGTCCCCGCCGGACCGCTCGGCCAACAGGATTCGGTCGCCCGCGGCCCACGGATCCGTGTCCCGGCCGCCGGCACCCGCACCGGCATCCGTTGCGGCATTCGGCTCGTCGGAAACACACCCCGCCAAACCCGTGGTCAAAAACAAAACAACGACAGCAAGCCTGCGCATGCGGCCAACCCCGGCCGCGTGCGGTTATATTTTTTGGATAACCAATTCGACA
>JBFJYU010000073.1:0-11476 GCA_041622435.1 Thermoplasmatota archaeon
AGTTGGAGCTCGCCTTCAGCACCGGCGGCCCCGTGTACAACCGACCCGTCCAGGCCCGCGAGATCAACCGGGACAACTTCCTCGACTTCGAGCGCCCAGAAGACCTCGGAGCCGTGCTGCGCGCCCTGCTGGCCCAGCCCAACATCATGAGCAAGGAATGGGTCGTGCGGCAATACGACCACGAAGTGCGCGCCAACACGATCATCAAGCCCTTGCAGGGCGTCATTGGCTCTGAAGGCCCCGGCGATGCCGCAGTCCTCAAGCCGGTGCCAGAATCCGACAAGGGCCTCGCCCTGTGCACGGACATCAACCCCCGCTACTGCGTCCAGGACCCCTACTGGGGTGCCGCCAGCGGCGTGGACGAAATCGTACGCAACCTGGCCGCCGTGGGGGCCCGCATCAGCAGCCTCTGCGACAACCTGAACTTCGGCAACCCCGAGAAGCCGGAGCGCATGTGGGAACTCTACGAGTGCACCCGCGGCCTCGGCGAAATGGCGCGCCCCATGGATGTGCCGTTCAGCAGCGGCAACGTCAGCCTCTACAACGAGGGCCCCACGGGAAGCATCCCGCCCACGCCCACGCTGATGGGCGTCGGGATCCTGAGCCACTTCAAGCATGCCACCACGATGGACCTGAAGGCGGCCGGCAACGCCATCCTGCTCGTCGGCGACACCAGCCGCGAACTCGGCTCCAGCGCCCTGCTCCAGCACCTCGGCCTCAACGGCGAACGCGTGCCGCAAACCGGTCCCGAGCGCCTCATGGCCGGAGCCAACTTCGTCGTCGACCAAATCGAAGCGGGCCACGTGCGCGCAGCCCACGACCTCAGCGAAGGAGGCCTCGCCGTCGCCCTAGCCGAAATGTGCTTCGCCGGACGCCTCGGCGCCGAGATCGATGTATCGGACGTGGCCCCCGAGCTACGCGACGACCACCTGCTCTTCAGCGAGTCCAACACCCGCTGGCTGCTTGAGGTTCCCCAGGGCCAGGTCGACTCGGTCATGGCCGCCGCCCAAACCGCCGGCGTTCCCGCCAGCCAGATCGGCACCGTCTCCGAGGACCCGCGGCTGCGGGTCGCCCGAGGCGGCTCCGAGTTGCTGCATGAAGACATCGAAGCCTTGCGCTCCGCGTGGCGGGATGCCATGGCGAAGTTGATGGGCGCCTAGGAAGCCCCTTCGGCGGGTTGCGCCATCCAAGCCGCGCGGACGCCTTGCACCCCCTTGGCTCCAAGGTCGCGCGCACCTTTAGCGACCCGCTTCCTGCCAGTCTCGAGGTCCATGACTTCTCCAACCAAGACCATCCTGCTCGTCGGCCTGCTGGTGCTGGCCGCCGCTGCTGCCGTGGCCCCGTCCGCGACCGCCGAACGCATCACCGGCTGTGCCGACGGCTGGCAACCCGGCGACCGCGACTGCTTCGCCGCCGACTACGACCCGTACCCGCGCTGCCTGAACGTGCGCGAGTGCGACGACCCGCCGGACAGCTAACCTCGGACGCGTCGGCCCGGGGCTTGGCCCCCGCTTTTCCTTAACACTGGTTTTCGTTGATCGATGTTGTTCGCGGCATGAACGCGGCCCGTTTCTGAGGCGCCCCTGCCGGCCGATCGGCCTAATCTGAGGCATCAGAATCGTGGTACAAACCTACAAAATAGAAGAAAATGGACATGGTCACGGGAGCGCCGAGAAGGAACACGTAGTCGATCCCGCCCAGCGGGTCGCCGGTGAAATAAATCGTGAGCGAAACGACGCTCATGAAGCCAAAGGCGAGCGCCGCAAGCGTGCGGGCGATGCGCTTGCGGGCTTGCCGGTCGTCCTCGTCCTCCATGTTCACGGGGTGGTATGCAGCTTCAAGTCCTGCCCGACGGCTCCCAGCGGGACAACCTTTCCTTCGCGATCCGTTACGCCACGTCAAAACGGTCCGCGTCCATTACCTTGGCCCAAGCCGCAACAAAATCCTGAACGAACTTCGCGTGCGCGTCGGCCTCCGCATACACTTCAGCAATGGCGCGAAGCTGCGAGTTCGACCCAAAGACCAAGTCCACTCGGGTTCCAGTCCACCTCGCCTCGCCCGTCGCCCGATCCCGCCCCTCAAAGAGGTCGGCGGCCGCAGAAGTCGGCGCCCACTGGGTAGCCATATCAAGCAGATTCACGAAGAAATCATTGGTGAGTTCGCCGGGCCGATGCGTGAAGACGCCGTGTCGCGAATCATCGAAATTGGCTCCCAGAACACGCAATCCGCCCACCAGGGCGGTCATCTCCGGCGCGCTCAACGTCAGCAATTGCGCCTTGTCAACAAGCAATTCCTCGGCGCTCACGGCCAAGTTTGGCTTGAGGTAATTGCGAAAACCGTCCGCAATCGGTTCGAGAGGCGCGAACGCCTCCACATCCGTCTGGTCCTGTGAAGCATCCATGCGGCCCGGCCTGAATGGAATCCGCACCTCCGCCCCCGCGCGTTGGGCCGCTTCTTCGACGGCCGCGCACCCCGCGAGAACAATGGTGTCTGCCAGGGAAATCCGCTTCCCGGAAGTTTGCCCGGAATTGAATCTTTCCTGGATCTTCTGCAGTTTTGCCAAGGTGCTCGCCAATTGATCTGGCTCGTTGACTTCCCAGTCCTTCTGGGGCGCCAGCCGGATGCGAGCCCCATTTGCTCCGCCCCGTTTGTCGGAGCCCCGGAACGTCGAAGCCGACGCCCAGGCGGTTTTGACCAATTGGGAAATCGAAAGACCGGAGGCAAGGATTTGGCTTTTCAGCGCCGCCTCATCGCCGGCGTCGATCAACTCATGATCAACGGGGGGGATGGGGTCCTGCCATAGCAATTCCTCCTCGGGAACTTCGGGCCCGAGGTAGCGTGCACGGGGCCCCATGTCGCGGTGTGTCAATTTGTACCAGGCGCGTGCAAAAGCATCGGCGAACTGGTCAGGATTCTTATGGAATTTTCTCGAAATGGGCTCGTAAATGGGGTCCATTCGCATGGCCATGTCGGCAGTCGTCATGATGGGTGCATATTTCTTGGAGGCGTCGTGGGCGCCCGGGACCATATTTTCCTGCGAGACATTCTTCGCAACCCATTGGTGGGCGCCAGCCGGGCTCTTGGTCAATTCCCATTCATGACCGAAAAGGGTGTCAAAATACCCGTTGTCCCATTTGATCGGGTTCGGGGTCCAGGCGCCTTCGATGCCACTGGTGATCGTATCGTCACCCTTGCCCGTCCCGAATTTGTTCTTCCAACCCAACCCTTGCTCCTCAAGGCCGGCTGCCTCGGGGTCGGGGCCAACGTGAGAATCCGGTGCCGCGCCGTGGGTTTTGCCAAACGTGTGGCCGCCCGCCGTGAGGGCGACGGTCTCCTCGTCGCCCATTGCCATGCGGGCAAACGTTTCACGGATGTCGCGGCCCGAGGCGATCGGGTCCGGTTCGCCGTTGGGGCCTTCGGGATTGACGTAGATAAGGCCCATTTGGACGGCTGCCAGAGGCTTTTCGAGCTCCCGGTCGCCGGTGTACCTTTCATCGGCGAGCCACTCGGTTTCCTTGCCCCAGTAAATGTCCTCCTCCGGTTCCCAAACGTCCTCGCGGCCGCCGCCGAATCCGAACGTCTTGAAGCCCATGGATTCCAGGGCGACGTTGCCGGCCAGGATCATCAGGTCGGCCCACGAAATCTTGTTGCCGTACTTTTGTTTGATGGGCCACAGAAGCCGCCGCGCCTTGTCCAGGTTGGCGTTGTCCGGCCAACTGTTGAGCGGAGCGAAACGCTGCGTGCCGGTGCCCGCGCCGCCGCGCCCGTCGCCGGTGCGGTAGGTGCCGGCGCTGTGCCACGCCATTCGGATGAACAGGCCGCCGTAATGGCCGTAGTCGGCCGGCCACCACTCCTGCGAGTCGGTCATGAGGGCGTGCAAGTCCTCCTTCAGGCCGGCATAATCCAGTTGGTTGAATGCCTCCGCGTAGTTGAAGTCGGGGCCTAGCGGATTGCCTGGCGGAGCATTCTGGTGCAGGATTCGCAGGTTGAGTTGTTTGGGCCACCAGTGCTGGTTGGCCGGCCCCATGCCGCCGGCGAGTGCGTTTCCCCCTCCGGTTACGGGGCATTTGCTGGCATCACTCATGGAGCCACTCCTGGGCTGGTACGCACGGCGTCATGTCGGGCGGCAACGGCTGCGGCGCCGTATGGCGGTGCCGGTACAGGCCATGTGTCCCCGCCCCAGCCCGGCTCCAATCCCGTTTTCTACCCCTTCCATCTCGCCGGCCACGTGAGCCTCTCCTGGGCTGTGCTGCGCATCGAAGGCACGAACTCCGAGGACGAGTCGGTGGCGTGCTTGCGCGAACTGGGCGTCGACGCAGAAGCGATCCACCTGAAGCAGTTGACTGGCGACGACGTGGCCGAGCACGAGCGGCGCAAGCTGTCCGACTACGACGGCTTGTGGATCGCTGGCGGCTTCTCCGCCGGCGACTACATTCGGGCCGGAGCCATCCTGGCCGCCCGCATGAAAAGCCGCCTGGGCGACGAGTTGCGGGAGTTCGTGGCGGCGGGAAAACCGGTGCTTGGCATCTGCAACGGCTTCCAGATCCTCGTGGAGCTCGGTATGCTCCCCGACATGGAGGGCGTGTACATGACCGACGCGCCCACGGCAGCGCTCCACCTGAACGACTCCGGCCACTACGAGTGCCGACCCAGCCTCCTCAGGCACGTCAACAACGGCACGTGCAGGTTCACGACCATGATCCCGAAGGGCGAGGTGCGCACGATTATCAGCAGCCACGCCGAGGGCAAGTTCCTCATGGCCGACGAGGCGGCGTACAAGCGGCTTCTCGAACAAGACCAGATTGTGTTTACGTACACCGACCCCGACGGCAGGGACGACCCGGCGTACCCGTGGAGCCCCAACGGTGCTGCGCACGCCATCGCCGGCGTCTGCAACCCGCAGGGCAACGTGTTTGGCATGATGCCCCACCCCGAGCGCGTCTTCTGGCGCCGCGGCCACCCCGACTGGACCCGGACCGGCCTTGACGCAGGCCTCGGCGACGACGTCGGCGACGGCCGCGCCATCTTCGAGAGCATCGTCGCCTACCAGCGGGCCTCCGCCTGAAGCGGCATCACTAGCATCAAGTGGGGGAGCAACATGCAAAGCCCGTGCGGTGCTGGTTGGCTACGCTGGTGGTAGCAGGCGCGATGTTGGCAGGATGTACGTCCTCGCCCCCCTCGAACGATTTCAGCAAGGAATCCCTTGTGATCAGCGTGGTTGATCATGGGGATGGATTCGTCGTTGACCTCCCTCTTTGGCTGGCCAAGGATGGGCCGACGGCCGGGATCTGGATCGATGCGATGAAGGTGAACCGCGGCGACGGCATCGGCTCCCTGAACCTGACCGACAACGGCTTGGCGCTGCGCATCACCGGCTCCGGCAACGTGACGCTCGAGGCGCACGACATCAACTGGCGGCCGCCGCGAGGCCCGGTCCATTTCTTCACCCAAGGCGGGTACTCGCTCTCCTGGGACAGCCAGGGCAGGCCGTTCATGCAGTTGCTTGAGGGCGATGTGACGGTCGCATGGTCGTACGAGGCGGTGTCCATGGATTGCTCGTTGTTCATCAACCATCACGCGACGGTCGACGAGATGGGCTGGCATTCGATGCGGGGCAGCGGTCGTTCCCCGCCTCCGGATTGCACGTCGTAGCGAAGAAGACGCACGAACACGCGTTGGCCCGTTCGAATTTCCCCGTCCCTGGCCAAGCCATGTCCCTCCGGGACGGCTTCGACGCCCCATGGGGACAACCATCCTCGCCGAGGCACCACCCGTTCAACCATCTCCGGCCGCGCGCGTCCTGGTTCCCGTGCGGTACGCCGCGTGGCTTTCCGGCGATCTCGGCCGCGAACTGGAACAGACACTGCTCAATGGCCTCGGCCACCTCGCAGATGTCGCCATCACCAAACTGCCGCGCGGGTTCCTCGTGCATGCCGATGAATCTGCGGGGCCGCTCGTCGAGGCGGTCCACCGGGCCGTGACCGAACTCGAGGCCGCCGTGCGCAGTGCCTACCCCGTGTTTCACCACGAAATGGGCCCCGTGTGGACGGGCACGCTGCAAAGCGTCTTCACCGAGTAGCCCAAGTGGCAGCCGGCGTTCGCTGGCCTGTGACGACCGTCCGCATCTACTTCGATTACGGCTCGCCGTTCAGTTTCCTGGCCTGGCAGCGTGTGCGTCAGCACCCTGAGAGGTACGCCGGTGCAAAGGTGCAGTGGGTGCCGGTGAGTGCCGGCCACCTGTTTGCGGCTGATGGCACCAAGCCCAACGCTTCGTACCCGAACCAGAGCCGGTACACGCTGGCGGACGTGCAACGTTGGGCTGACGCCTATGGGGTAGCCATGGTGCAGCCGAGCTCCTTTCCAGCCCGGACGATCGAGGCCAGTCGTCTTCACTTCGGGGCCGCAGGCCAGGGGCCGGCTGCCGTGGATACCTGGATGGCTGCGGTTTTCGAGGCGCACTGGGTTCGCGGGGAAGACATCAGTGACGCGCGGGTCTTGACGGAACTCGTACGGCAGACGGGGCTGCCGCTTGGTGCCGAGGTGGTCGCCGATCCCGCTGTCAAGGAGCAACTGGTGAGTGCCACGAAGCAAGCGTACGATGCGGGCGCGCCCGGCGTGCCTTACGCGGTCGTTGATGATGGCAAGGCAGCCCCGAAGGGCTTCTGGGGTAACGACAGAATGGCCTGGGTTGAGGCTGCGGTCCAGGGTCGCGTCGCGCCTGAGGTGCTCTAGCGGCGAGATCGGTGGTGGGGTGGCCGCGCGGATTCTGGCCGTTTTCACCAGTTCCCGCAGCTCCGTCCGCCGCGCCGCACAGGTCCTGGCTTGGTTGACCAGTCAACGTTTTCTCTTTACGTTCAAGTAGGCCGCACGGCTGCCGGCCAATATGGCACTCGACGACTACGCGACGTTGTTCCGCTACCTCCACATCTTGGCTGGTATCACCTGGATCGGCCTGCTTTACTTCTTCAACCTGGTGAACCTGCCGCTGCTCAAGTTCGACCTCAAGAAGCCCTTCGAGGTCAACATGGGCGAGAAGGCATCGCCCAACATCACCCTGAAGACCCTGTTCTGGTTCCGATGGGCTGCCATGTTCACGTTCATCTTTGGCCTGATTCTGATCGAGGTTGGCCGCATGGGAGTGGGTTCCATGGGTGCCTACTTCATGGACACCGTGGGCGGCAACATGTTGCTGCTCGGCGTGATTCTCGGCATCACGATGTGGTTCAACGTCTGGTTCCTCATCTGGCCCAACCAGCAGAAGATCCTGACGAACAACAAGAAGATCGCCGCAGGCGCCTCCGACGCCGACAAGAAGGCCATGGAGGCCGAGAACGCCAAGGCGCTCCCGATCGCCAAGAACGCCAGCCGCTACAACACGTGGGCGAGCGTTCCCATGCTCTTCGGCATGGTGTTCGGAGCCCACCCTGGTGGCAGCGCGTGGGGCGACTATGTTGTCCCGCTGGTGGTCCTGGCTGCCCTGCTCGGCCTGATGGTGGTCTACTCCAATAAGAAGTGAGCCCAGCGCTCCTCCTTTTCCCTTCCTTCACTCCTTTTATTGAATCAGGTAGGCCAGGCCTGCCGTTCCAAAGAGAAACAGGACGAACCACGCCATGAAGCGGGCGGTTCGTTCACTCTTTTTGCTCATGCTTGGGCAAGCTCGTCGGGGCCTTCAGTCTGCTCCCCGGCCGTCCGGGGCCTCACGACGCGCCACTGGCGGGCCGCTGCGAGCTCCAACAACCGGGAGCGCGGGTTGACGCAGACGCCGTTGCCGACGGCCTCCAGCATGTGCTTGTCCGAGTAGTGATCCGAGTACGCCCAGCAGTCCGCCGGGTCGACTCCCCGCGCCAGGCAGTACGCACGCAGGATGTTGGCTTTGTCCGCGCCGTACAGAGGCCCGTCCACCTCGCCTGTGAGGCGGCCGTCCTTGACGCGCATGTCGCAGCCGATCACCTCGATGCCTGGCGGGAAGTGGCGCAGGCAGCGGCGCACCACCTCGGTCAGCCCCGTGGTGATGATGATGCAGGGCCTTCCGGCCGCCTGGTGTTGGCGGATTTCCTCCACCAAATCGGGGTAGATCAGGTCGGGGATGCGTTCATCGACGAAGGCATCCAGGTTCTCGAAGTAATGGTCGACGGGGATGCCTCGCAGCCCCTTGTAGGCCGCCCGGATGATCTGGCTGCGGCGCATGGCGCGCGCCTTGTAAAGGCCGGTTTGCAGGCCGACCCATGCCAGGAAGGACGCATACTTGGCGCGCGTGGCGAGCCGTTCCCGCTTGCCGACGCCGTCCTCCTCCATGGTGCGCTCGTGGCGCTGGAACAGGTACCAGCCATACAGGGGCCCGATGTCGTCGGCGATCAGCGTCTTGTCGAAGTCGAAGAAGGCGAAGCCGGCCACTTCGGGGCAATCGCCGGCCATCAGCGCTCCAGGTATTGGCGCATCCACGCCGCCGTCGCGCGCACGACGCGTTCGCCGTCCAGGTCGCCCCACGCCGAGTGGCCGCCCATGTGGTGAAGGATTTCCTTGGGGCCGCCCAGCGAGGCGACCACGTTGCGGCTGTGGGCCGGGCTCACCACCTTGTCGTGGTCGCCCAGCACGCAGAGAACCGGTTGGGTGACTTCGCGAGCCCAGGTGCTGGCGCGCATCTCCTTGGCGGCCTCGTAGTTGCCGAGGTTGGCCTGCTGGTCGAGGAAGCCCATGTGCTCGCCCCAGCGCACGGCCTCGGGCGAGACGAACAGGTGCTTGTAATCCACCTTGTACGGAATCGTGCGCGCGTCTTGGCCCCGGCTTTCCATCCAGCGGCTCCACGCCGCCATGACGCCGTAGCCGAGCTTCTCGTACAGGCGCAGCTCGTCGTAGAGGCGGTCGACCGGATGAACGACCACGCCGGCGGCGAAGTGCTTCGTGCGGCCCAGCGCCGCGATGGCGTAGGCCGCTCCCAGGCTGTGCCCGACGATCCCCAGCTTGGTCTTGGCGCCGGCGCGCTCCCGCAAGACGGCGACGGCCTCCTCGATGTCCTCCAGCGCGCGCTCGACGTTGGTTCGGCCGCGCTCGCCCTGGCTGGCTCCGTGGCCGCGCATGTCGAACGCCAGCACGTGGAAGCCGGCGGCAGCGAGTTCCTTGGCGGCGTCGGCGAACTCCTTCAGGCACGAGTTGAACCCGTGCACCAGCAGGATGCCGCCATGGTTGCGCTTCAGGCGCGGCGGTGCGTGGTATTCGCCGTACAGTTCGTCCTCGCCCACGCGGAAGGCGACGATGTCCATGCGGCCGCAAGTTGGAAGCTTGCTTTACGTCCTCCGACCGGCGCCGGCACGGTGCTCGCGCAGACGGTGCGGGCCATGGCACGCCAAGGTGGGGCTCGTCCCTGGCTGAACGACGCCGCCGCTCCCTTTTTCACCGGGGCCAGGGTCGCCGCGCCGTGGACCCGATCGCCGCCTTCCGCGCCGAGGCGCACGCGTTGCTCGCCGAAGCGTTTGCTTCTGTCGGTTACGACGGTGAACTGCCGGGGCTGGAGACGCCGCCGGACCCGTCGATGGGTGACGCGGGCGTACCCTGCTTCCCGTTGGCGCGGGTTTTGCGAAAGGCGCCTGCGGCCATCGCGGCCGAGGTCGCGGCGGCCGCCGTGGCGCGGGCCAAACGGTACGGCTGGGTGACGGCCGTCGCCGCAGCCGGGCCGTATGTCAACGTGCGCATGGATGGGCTGCGCCTGGCGCGCGAGGTGCTGGCGGACCCCTCCTCGTGCTGGACGCCGGAGCCGCGGCCGGGCCGAATCCTGCTGGAACACACCAGCGCCAACCCGAACGGACCCCTTCACGTCGGTCGGGCCCGCAATCCGATTCTGGGTGACACGTTGAACCGGCTGCTCCGGGCGGGCGGTCACGACGTCGAGGCTCAGTATTACATGGATAACCTGGGCCGGCAGGTGGCCCTGCTCTACTGGGGCAAGGCCAATCTGGACGGGGCCGCGCTGCCGCCGGCCGCGCGCGACAAGCCGGATCACGACCTCGTCAGGTACTACCAGGCCGCCAACGACGCGATGAAGGCGGACCCGGCGGTTGCGGAGCAGGTCAAGGCGGTGATGGCGCGCCTGGAGCACGCCGACCCCGACTTGCTGCCGGCGGTGCGGGAGGTCTACGAGGCCTGTTTTTCCGGCATGCGAGCCAGCCTGGAGCGCCTCGGCGTGACGTACGACTCCATCAAGGACGAGAGCGACGTGGTTGTCTCCGGCGCCGTCGAGGAGGTGCTGGAGCGCCTGAAGCAGAGCCCCCGCGCCGGCGTCGAGGACGATGGCGCCAATTACCTCGACCTGTCCGATTTGCTGAAAGGCCAGAAGGACCGCTTTTATTTTACGCGCCGCGACGGAACCAGCGTTTACGCCACGCGCGATGTCGCCTACCACGCCTGGAAGGCCCAGCGGGCCGGCCCCGGCGGCCGACTGCTCAACGTCCTCGGCGAGGATCACCGGCTGCAAAGCCTCCAGGTCGGCGTCGCACTGGAGGAACTGGGCCACCAGAAACCGGATGTCGTGTTCTATTCGTTCGTGACGCTGCCGGAGGGCAAGATGAGCACTCGCATGAACCGCGTCGTGTTCCTGGACGACCTGATGGACGAAGCCGTCGACCGGGCGCGCAAGGAAGTCGAGACCCGTCGCGGCGAGGAACTTGACGCCGCCGAGATCGACGCTATCGCCGAGGCCGTCGGCGTGGGCGCGATCCGGTTCAGCATCGAACGCATCCAACCGGAGAAGCCGATCGAGTTCCGCTGGGAGGAGGCACTCGACTTCGACGGCGATTCGGGCCCGTACCTCCAGTACGCCTACGCACGCGCGGCGAGCCTGATACGAAAAGCCGCTGACGCCGGCGTTGTCGCCGACCAGGGGTCCTCAGAGCCGGGAGCTGGCGAGGAGCGGTTCCTGCGCACGCTGGCGCGGTTCCAGCCAATGGTCCGCGAAGCCATCGACAACCTGGCGCCCCACCGCTTCGCCGCCTACGCCATTGAATTGGCCGGCGCCTTCAACGAATACTACCGCGACCACCATGTCGTTGGCGCCGAGGACCCTGCTGTGGCGTCCATGCGCCTAGCCGTCGTCGAGGCCGCCGCCGGCGGCCTGCGGGCGGCGCTGGAGGCGCTTGGCGTGCCGGTTCTGGAGTCGATGTAGGCGCCAACCCGCAACCGGCCGTTGGGCGTGGCCCGACTGTCTAACCGAGGCCAACGAGTGTACTAATGTCATTAAACGGGGGAATACTATGGCTCGTTCGATGGCATGAACAGCGGTCCCCCGCATGCTCTCACTCTCCGTGACTTTGACGCTGCTGCTTGGTGGTTTGCTGGCGTTGCCTCCGGCCAAGGCCGATTTGCCCTGCGGGGCGGTCGCCGACGACGAGCTATCGAATCAGTGCACTGTCCTCTTGCCTTGTCAGATAACCGGGGGCGGCATCTATGATGGGGCCTGGACGAATGCCATCTCATACCCGTCTGG
>JBFJYU010000074.1:0-11453 GCA_041622435.1 Thermoplasmatota archaeon
AGGTCTGCGATTTCCGAGCCTAGGTCGCGGACGGCGGCCAGGCACGACTGGGCGGACGTGCCCTCGCAGATGTCCTGCATGATGTCTTCCCGAATGTTTTGCGGCTGGCGGCCGAGGCATTGCGTGGTTGCCGGTACGTCGTGGCGGTCGGGGTTGCAGCTTTCGCCGTGGCTGGCGGAGGCTCCGGGCAGGGCCGTTAGGCAGAGGAGCGCCGCTAGCGCGACTGCCATTGCTTGTTTTGTTAGACTTGATAGCATCAAATCACCAATCAAATCATAATTGTGCGGCTTATAAATGTCGTGGGTGAAAGGGGGAAGGGCAACTTGACTTCACGGCGCACCCAAGTGGTTGACAGCAAGACAGCGCCACCGAGACGAAACTGGAGTGGCAGCCCAATCGCTACGGCGCGCAGTCATCCAGCTCGCCGGACGGCGGGCACGCCTGGGCCCGTGCCCAGTCGGCGTTTTCCATCGCCAGGTCGGCCAGGAAGAACGGCCACTCGTCAACACCGTGAAGGGGGCCGTTTTCGTTGAACATGTGATCATACGTGGCCCCCGGCGTGTCGCGGACGCAATCGCGGATTTCGGGGACGTTGACGTCAATGTCGTTGAACATGTTGCACGCCCATTCGTGGTCGGCGGCGGCGGGCGGTACGGCACTCACGGTCAAAGCGAGCGCAATGGCGAGCAGCATGGCGTGTCGGAGGCTTGTGTTTCGAATCATTTCCGAACCGCGCCCAACCGGGGCGCTCAGGAATATAAAATTGTCTGGCGGTATGGAAAGGGGGTGGCCCCAATCGGTTGCCCATCGGCCGCGCGACCGCCATCGCGCTCCACACACCCCCCGCCCCCGACGGCCCCCGACGGCCCCGGGCGGTAGCTTCGCTGCCCGACCGGTTGGTCGCGACACCGCCGCACCGCCGCCGTGAAATGGGATGGCCGAGTGCCGGGGCCCGTGACCACGCCGCCAGGCAACGCCGCACGCGCGGGCCTGTATGGAACCTGGATGCTGACGCGCCGCGAGATGGCACGCTACTGGAACGTCTGGGGCCAGACCATCATCCCGCCCGTCGTGACAGCGGCGTTGTTCCTCTTCGTGTTCGGCCACGCGCTGGGCAACCGCATCGGCTCGTTCGGCGGCGTCCCCTACCTGGCATTCCTGGCGCCGGGCCTCGTCGTACAGGGCGCCATCACCAACGCCTACAACAACACGGCGAGCAGCCTGTTCGATTCGCGCCGGGCGAAGTACATCGAAGACGTCCTCACGAGCCCCCTGCGCAATTCCCAGATCGTCCTCGCCTACGCCCTGTCCGGCAGCAGCCGCGGCGTCATCATCGGCATCCTCACCCTCGCCATCGCGTGGCCCATCACCGACGGCTGGGCTCTCCAGCCCATCCCGTTCCTCGTGATCCTCATCGCGGCGTGCGTCGCCTTCGCCCTGCTGGGCCTCATCGCCGGCTTGTACGCGACGCGCTGGGACCACATCTTCGTCCCGCTGACCTTCATCCTGACGCCGCTGACGTTCCTCGGCGGCGTCTTCTACCCCGTGAGCGAATTGCCGCCGGACCTGGCCTTCGCCAGCCGCCTCAACCCGATCCTGTACATCGTGGACGCCCTGCGCGGCGCGACCCTCGGCGTCCACGAACTGCCCATGGGCCCCACGATCGCCTGGTTCATCGGCCTCGACATCTGGCTCTACGTCGTCGTCCTGCGGCTTTTTGCCCGCAGTTCGCGCCTGCGCGGTTGAACGCGAGCCATGCCCCGACCGTACCTGTAGGGGCCAGTTCCACGGGAACCCGGCTGCAAAACCTTTTGCCAAGCCCCCACGTACCGCACCACCTGGGAGAGCAATCTCCGAGGGGATGCACATGAAGGAGATCATTCGCGAAGCCATGGCTCGCGCAGAGCTGGAGGCTTCCAGCGCGACCCAGCCGACGGCGGGCGTGCGTGTGGCGCGTACCGGCAACGGTCAGGCCCGACACGACGTCGCCCACGACCAGGAACTGGAGCGCGTGCTCCACTCCCTGACGACCCGAATCAAGGTGTTCGGGTGCGGTGGCGCCGGCAGCAACACGATCCAGCGTTGCCTTGAGGAAGACCTCGGCGACATCGACTTGGTCGCCATGAACACGGACGCCCAGCACCTGCTCAGCTCCCGGGCACCCCACAAGATGCTCATCGGCCGCCACCTGACGCGCGGCCTCGGCGCCGGCAGCCTGCCCCAGATCGGCGAGGAAGCCGCCATGGAGACCGAGGATGACATTCGCTCCGCCGTCAGCGGCGCCGACATGGTGTTCATTACCTGCGGACTCGGCGGCGGAACGGGCACCGGCAGCGCGCCGGTCGTGGCGAAGGTGGCCCGGGAGGCCGGCGCCCTCACCATCGCCGTTTGCACCCTGCCCTTCAGCGTTGAGGGAGCCGTTCGCATGGAGAACGCAGAGGCGGGCCTGGCCCGCCTGCGCGACGTTTGTGACACGGTCATCGTGATTCCGAACGACAAGCTCCTGGAGATCGCGCCCCGCCTGCCGATGACGGCGGCGTTCAAGGTGGCCGATGAGTTGCTCATGCGCTCGATCAAGGGCCTCACTGAGATGATCACGAAGCCCGGCTTGGTCAACCTTGACTTCGCCGACCTGAAGACCATCATGAAGCGCGGCGGTGTCGCGATGATCGGCCTCGGCGAGTCCGACGGCGACGACCGGGCCACGGAATCCGTGCTGGAGGCCCTCAACAGCCCGCTGCTCGACGTGGACATCAGCGACGCCACCGGCGCGCTGGTCAACGTCGTGGGCGGGATCGACATGACCCTGTCGGAGGCCGAGCGCGTCGTGGAGGAGATCTACAGCCGCGTCAACCCCGACGCACGGATCATCTGGGGTACCAGTGTGGACCCCAATCTCGACCGCGCGATCCGGACGATGCTGGTCATCACCGGCGTGAAGAGCCGCCAGATCCTGGGCCCCAGCGCCCGGAAGCAGGCTCGCCAGCGCAGTGAAGTGGGTATCGACTTCGTCCTGTAGGCGGACCTCGGGCGGCAGGCCCGAGGTCGTCCAGATCGGTCGAGCGCGCTTCTCCCGCGCGGCGATTCACGCGGTGGGTAGGCTCAGCTTGTAAACCGAGCCCCCGCCGGCGAGGTCGGGCGTGATGGCAACGGGGCCGTTGGGCCCGATTTCGACGGCTGCGTACTCGGCGAAGTTGCGTGAATAGCCGGGCACTAGGTCTTCGGACACGATGGTCAGGTTGCCTTGGGCATCGACGTGGTCGAGGCGCCAGCGGGCACCCGAGTCGCGATCCTGTTGCCAGAGGATGTACGCCGACCCGTCGGCGGTTCCTGCACCCCACGGCCGGGGCCACGCGAAGTTGTCGCCCAGAAGGACCGGTTCGAGCGGCCCGTCGGGCGTGATGATAAGGTCGTGGATGCGCTCGGGGCCGTCGCCGAGGGACGAGTCAGCGTAGACCCAGTGGATCGTGTCGCCGGCGATGGTCACGCCGCTGGGCGTCGACATGGCGGCAGCGCGTCGGTCCAGGACCTCGTAGGTCCAGGTTTGGCCCATGTCGGCGCTCGTGGCGAGCCCGAACTCCAGTTCACCCTGGCCGGCTGCGGCCACGGCTTCGTTGCCACGGTACATGGGGACGTGCACGAGCCCGGCGGCTTCCTCGTGCAGGATGCGGCCGATGGACACGTGGGGCTGGGTGTCGACGGGGCTGATGACAGCTGGCTGGCTCCAGCTGGCGCCGTGGTCCTCGGACTTGACGAAGCCGGCGTGGCCGGGCGACACGGGCCCGGGCTGGAACGTGATCATCAGCGTGTTGTTGACGTAAGTCATCCAGGGCCGGTCGGCTGCGGTGGGCGGCAGGATGGCCAGGGGGTTGATCGTCCAGGTCGCGCCCTGGTCCGACGTGGTGGCCACCGTCGCCCCATAGACCGTGCTGTGGAGGAACGCCCACGTTCCGTCTTCGGCGTAAGCAGCCTCGCAGTCGCCGGCAACGCCCGGCACGTCCGCCTGGAGTTCTGAAAAGGTCTGCCCGCCGTCCGTGGAGGCGAACATCCAGCTGGGTCGCTCAAAGGAGCCGTGGGCGCAGGCGAGGATTTCCTGCCCGTCGGGGCTGATGGCAATGAAGGCCTCGCGCTGGGTGTTGGTCACGCGGAACGCTTCGCGGGGGGCCTCCATCTGGATGACGGGGGAGTCGACGCCGACCAGCGATGCGTCGCTGCCGTCGCCCGTGTCGTTGGTGGGGGTTCCAAGGCAGCCGGCCAGCAAGACGATGAGCACAATCCCGGTTCGCACAGCGTTCGACGCGGGGTTCCGGTTGTTAACCCGTTTGACGGCGTTGGCGATGGCCACCGACGGGGCCGCAGGCAGGCGCCGCCGGAGCCCCTGTGCCGGGCCGACTCAGACCGGAGGTAGCCCTGGCGGCAGCGAGTTCTCCGCATTGAAGCACGCGCCCGAGGCGTCGGGCAGGGCGTCCGCCGTGGATGTCGGCCCGTCGTGACCCACGACCGTGTTCAGGAACACGAGCGCGTCACCGTACAGCAAGTGGTCCTCCGCGCCCTCGCGCGTATAGGCTTCCTCGGGCAGCAGGAACCGCGCGCCGGTGCCACCCTCGGCCTGGCCGAGCAGCAACTCGTTGTAGCCGGTGATGGTCGTGAAGTGACAGGTGTCCTTCGAGCCCGCCGGCTGTTCGCCGCGATCGCTCGCGTACACGTAGATGGGCAATGCGTCGCCGCCGAACTCGGCCCGGTCGTACCCTGCCGGGAACGCCGGGTCCTCATTGAGCGCGGCGATGTTGGTGTAGAAGCTCGTGCCGTTGATCCAGACGCCAACGGTCGCCGTGCGCACGTGGTCGCCCGCCTCCACGTCAAGGCCCTCCACCATCTTCACCGGCCGGGTGACATCCGCCGTCTCCACGACCTGGTCGCCCAGCATGGAGTGGACCCGCAGGCCAGCCACCGGCTCCACGGCGTTCTCGTACGCGCGCACCAGCAGCACCGCCACCGTGGATTCCCCAGGAGCCAGCACCGCGCGCAGCCCGCCAATGACGGCCCCGTCCACGGAGGCGACGAGGTCCGGCATCCGCCCAGCCGCCAGATCTGCCGCCAGGAAGAACGGGCCGTCGGCCACGCCGATCGGGGCCACCACGGCCGCCATGGTCTGGCTGGTCGGATTGCTGATACGCAGCATCCAGCCGTGCTCCGTGCCGGGCACCCAGTTCTGCGCGCCCGGGTAGTCGAAGAGGTACAGGTCCAAGCCTTCGGCCCCGTCACCATCCAGGCAGCCGGCCAGCACGGCGGCCACGGCGACCAGCCCCACAAGTATCGCTCGTTGCTTCATGTCGCACCGAGACGCCGCCGTCTTCATAGGCCTTGGCGGCCCCCAGACCCGCATCCACGTGGCCGAATCGTTCATAAGCGGTCCCTGGGTCGGCACCGCGTCATGACCGAGCGCAAGTTTATCGACAAGGCGTGGGACGTTCAGCACCGGGTCGAAAAGCGCTTCAACCGCATCGGCAAGGGCCGCTATGCGCGTGTGCTGCGCATGGCTCGCAAGCCAGAGCCGGCCGAGTTCCGCCGCTCCAGCGCCATTGTGCTGGTGGGCATCACTGTCATCGGTGGCATTGGGTTCGCCATCTACCTGCTCATGGAATGGATCCTGGGCCTGCTGGGCGCCTAAGCGCGCCGCTGCGGTGGGCGTCACACCAGCGAGCCCCCCGTCGACCCCCGGCCAAACGCTTAAGAAACAACCGCGAGTCGCGGCATCTGCTTCTTTTGGCACCTCAACTGGGCCAGCGGAAGCACGTCTTGGAGGCACAGCATGGATGACGACGGTGGCCTGGGGATTCTCCCCAGCGACGACGAGATGGCCAAGAAGGTCGAAGAGGCCCAGCCAGCGGCCGAGCCTGTCCCTCCGGCCGAGATCGAGGTGCCCGCCGAGTGGGCCGACGACGATGAAGATGCGCCGCCCGAGACGGCGATTCTGACTCTCAAGACCCAGGTCGGCCAGGAGCGCCGCGTCGCCGAGATGCTGGTCGCCAAGGCGCGCAAGTTCAAGTTCCCTATTTTCAGCCTGCTGGCGCCCGCCGAACTGCGGGGCTACGTGTTCATCGAGACCGATGACCCCTTGAAGGCCGAGAAGGCTGTCCGCGGCGTCAGTTACGCGCGGGCACTCATCAAGGACCCCACGGGCCAGGCGCGCCACGTGCCTTTCGAGGAAATCGCGCACTTCCTGCAGCCTGTCAGCAGCGTCGCGAAGATCGCGGAGGGAGACATCGTTGAACTGGTGTCGGGTCCGTTCCGCGGCGAGAAGGCTAAAGTCACCCGCGTCGACGACGCCCGCGAGGAGATCACCGTTGAACTCATTGAGTCAATGGTTCCGATCCCGATCACTGTCAAGGGCGAGCACGTCCGCGTGCTCAAGCGCAGCGACGAGTAGTCGCAGCGCGACCACCACCGAGACAACGCATCCTGGGCCGACACGGCGAGAAGGTGTCGTGCCCGGGGTGCTCGGAGCCACCAGGGAAGAGAGGGGCGGCGGTGCCGCCCCCCTCCGGTGGTGGGATAACCAGCGGCGTGGGCCGCGCCTGATGTCGCGACACCACCGGCCATAGCTGGTGTAAGCTAAGGTTAGCCCGCCGAGCTTCATAAGGGAGCCGCCAAGTTGCCCGTTTAACTATAAGTATTATTAGTTGAACATCAAATGGCCATGTGCCTCGTGCCGCCATGCGAACCCTCGGCTCCACCCAGAGTTGTAAGCGCCTGTGGTCGCCTTGGACAGTAAGGTAACGCAGCAAACACCTTTCAAGCCCACAGCTACTGGCTTTCTATGCGATCACGCCGGCCCCCAGGTCGATGGTATATGTACCCAACAAGAACCCTCGGCGTATCGATTTCTGCACTCGTTGTCGTTATTTCGTTAGCGCCTGCGGCTGCTGATGAGCCGGGGGACGGCGGGACAGGAAACAATCAAGCTGGCATGATCACCTCTGCATACGACGACGCGATACGGTTCGCCGAAAAAACAGCCCAAGAACACGGCGGTCGGTCGCCGGGTGAGTGCCCGCCGGCCAGACTCGGGTCGGGCCCGCCCAATCCGGACCCTGAAGCACTTGGCGAAAGCCCATTCCTCGGCCTCGTGTTTCTGGACCCAAACAACTGCTACCCCATCATCTGAACCATGACCCGCCCGACCCTCCCCGCCTCCCGCTGCCGCGTCCTGCGAGCAGCGAGGCCCGGAGGGCGCACCATGGTGACGGCGTGCCTCGTGGCCCTGCTGATTGCATGTCCGGCGGCTGCGGCCCCCGACGAACCCTCAGCCGCCGACTTGACGGTGCGCACCACGACTTTCTCAGATGATGTGGTCGCCCGCGGCAGCGGCACGGCCATGGTCTTGACAGGGGGCCCGGGACCCGCCATCATTTCGGGAGCCCTGGAGGCCTCCAACGTGCTCATCGAGCACCAGCACGGCGCGTTCGTTTCCGTGGGACCCGCCAGCACGCCGTTGAAGGTCCATGAGGGCCAATTCATCATGCCGCGCCCCGATTTTATCCCGCTCACCAATGCCACCATTGAGATCGTCGCCAACGATCCTCAATTCCGCATCCATGTCCTGGCCCCTCTCGACGGCCCGACCTTCAACGTCCAGTCGCGGGGCACCGAAGTTGAGTACCATCCCGTCAACCGGTTGCTCGTTGACATGAAGGGCCTACGACAAGCGCCCGAGCCGGACCGGCTGGGCGTCGTGGCGACGGCATCGGCCGTGGCAGGGGAGGTCGTGAAGGTGTTTCGCGAAGTGCAAGGCCCCTGGAACCTCAGTTTCACACCGACGACCTACGAAGGGGATTGGATCATCGCAAACGCAGGCGGCGGCGACAACACCTTCTCGCTGCACGGCGACCTCATCCTGGAAATTTACGGTGTGACGATCCGCGCCAGCAACGCCACGCAATCAGTTGAAATCGAAACGGGATCGCGCAACGAGCCCCTCAACGACGACGCCGATGTCGTCGTGGGCGCGGTCGCCCGATACAGCAACGAAACATTTGTTCGACTCTACATGAAGCAGGCGCACGCCAACCTGCAGGTTGTCAATCCCGAGGGAAGCGCCCAATACGCCATGGACCGGGCGGCGGCAGCCACGGAAGGCCGCGTCTTGATGCAAGCGGCGCAGGGCCGCATCCACCACGGCGGCCAGGCGACCGACATCGGGCCGCGCACCTACATCGTGGAAGGGCGTTACGCCATCAGCGTCGCCGGCAAGGGCGAGCAGATGCGACTGACCCTTGACCGACAACCCGAGTCAGGCACCTTGGAGGACCTGATCCGCCCCGTTGAGCCCGCTTCGTCCCAGCAGGTGCGCACGACCAGCCCGATCGCGCCGCTGGCCATCGTCGGCAGCGCCATCCTGCTGCTTGTGGCCGGCACGGCGGCCCGCGTGTGGGCCATGCGCCGGTTGGATCAAGACGATCTTGAAGCCGCCTTGGAGTCCCAGGAGTTCGGCCGCGCGGCGCGCATTGGCCAGCAGTTGCTCCGGCGGGACTATGGCAACGAGGAAGCGGCGATCGGCCGGGCCATTGCCTTGACCAAGGCGGGCGCCCCGAACCAGGCGATCGTCGAACTGCACGAGCGGTTCCACGAGGGTGACCCCAGCGACGGAGTCCTGCACTACGTCCTCGGGATGGCCCACCTTGCTCTTGATCAACGCGAACAAGCACGATCGGCGTTCTCCGAGGCCGTGCGGCGGACACCCGACTTGTTGCAGGATATCCAGGCAAACCCTGATACGGCAGCAGTCCTTCCCCGTCCTCCGGCCAACAGAACCGGACCGTTTGGTTCGGGTTCGGCGTACGTCTAAGTGGAGAACCCCATGACTCTCAAGTGGATCACCCTGATCGGTCTGGCCGTTGCACCTGGCCAGGAGCGCAACCGAGCCGACGAACTGCTTCGGCAGCCCGTTCGCCGCCGACTGCTGGACATTATCTCCGACCAACCGGGCATCCACGCCAGTGAATTGTGCCGCCAGGCGGACGAATCCTGGGGCTCGGTGCAGTACCACTTGTCGCTGCTTCGCCGGGCATCGCTCATCAAGTCGGTGACCTCCGGCCGTGAGCGCCGCTTCTTTTCGAGCACGCTGGACAACGGATTGGCTCGTCGCCTTGCCTTGGTGCGCCAGGGCCGCCGCTATGAGATCGCCGATTTCATCCAGCAGAATCCCGGCTGTAGGCAGGTGGACGTGTGCGAGGCGCTAGGTGTTTCGCGCAAGACGTTCCGCGCGGCCATTGATTCGCTTGCCAACGAGGAGCTCGTTGTTGAGCGCAAGGGCCAGCGGAACAACTTGTACTACCCGCAGCAGGATCTTGACCCGGTCTTGAACATGCACACGGGCGATCCTGCCGCGGTGCACGACTTGGGCCTGGACTCGCTGTCGAACGAAGGGCGCGACCTTTACCGCTGATCCGGTTCTTGGCGCTCGGCTGTCGCTGACGTTTTGAGCCATGGCGCTCTGGCGGGCCTTCGTGAAGGTTGGTCTCGTGGGCAAGCCGAACGTGGGTAAGTCCACGTTCTACGCTGCTGCCACGCTTGCGCAGGCGGAAATCGCGAATTACCCGTTCACGACGATTGAGGCCAACCGCGGCGTTGGCTATGTTCGGGTTCGGGATCCTGGCGCCGATCTGGGTGTCACGAGCACCCCCCGGCACGGCCGGGTCGCGGGCGAGATTCGCTATGTTCCCGTTGAGATCGTGGACGTGGCGGGGCTGGTGCCGGGTGCCCACGAGGGACGGGGCCTGGGGAATCGCTTCTTGGGGGACTTGGCGCAGGCTGATGCGCTGATCCATGTGGTTGATGCCAGTGGCGGCACGGATGGCGAGGGCAATCCGGTGGATGCGGGGACGCATGATCCACTGGATGATGTGCGCTTCCTGGAGGACGAGATTGATCATTGGATTCTTGGCATTTTGAGCGATGGTTGGGATCGCCTGGCTCGGCGGGTTCAGCAGGAGAACCGCAAGTTGGAGGTGGCGTTGGCGGAGCGCCTGAACGGTATTGGTGTGGATGAGGCGCATGCGGCGGCGGCCCTGCGGGCCGCCGGTATGGCTGGGATGCGGCCGGCGGAGGTTCGCCCTGAGCAGATGATGGATTTGGCGCGGGCGGTCCGGCGGGCGAGCAAGCCGATGGTTGTGGCGTTGAACAAGGCGGATCTGGTGCCGGCTGAGCGGTTGGCGGCGTTGGAAGGGGCCATCGAGGTGCCGACGATTCGGGTGAGCGCTCAGTCGGAGTTGGCTTTGGGGAAGGGGAGCCAGGCGGGGCTCTTGTCGTATGAGCCGGGGGCGACGGATTTCGAGTTGACGGGCGCGTTGTCGGAGGCCCAGGTGAAGGGCATGGAGTACATTCGTTCGCATGTGTTGGCGCCGCACGGCGGCACGGGGGTCCACAAGGCGCTTGAGGCGGTGGTGTTCGATCTGCTGGGGCGCATCCCGGTGTACCCGGTTGAGGATGATCACCACTTCACCGACAAGGACGGCAACGTCCTGCCGGATTGCCACCTCGTTGCGAAGGGCACGACGGCGCGGCAGCTTGCGTACAAGGTCCACACGGACCTGGGCGAGCATTTTGTTCGGGGCATGGATTGCCGGACGCGGCGCGTGATTGGCGCCGAGCACGAGTTGCAGCCGGGCGACGTGATTCGGATCGCGGCGAACGCGTAGCTACGCGTACATGGCCGCGATGGCCTGCTCCTGGTTGGCCTGGATGGTCCGCCGTCGCTTCTTCAGGGTGGGCGTGAGTTCGCCCCGTTCGAGGCTGAAGGCGCGTTCGAGGACGTGGAAGCGTCGCACGCGCTCGTAGTCGGACAGTCCTTGGTTGGCGCGCTCGACGGCGGCCTTGAATTCCTGGCGCACGGCGTCCTGGTTCAGGAAGGCGGCGTCGGCGCCGACGGTCATGATGCCCAGCGGCCCTTCGGCCTTGACCAGTTTGGGGTCGCCGAGCTTGGCCGAGGCGGCCCAGGCGGCCAGGGCATCGTAGTCGGGCTGGATGAGCGCCGCGACGGCCGGGCGGCCGTGGCCGGTGATGACGGCGTCGGCGATGAGGGGCTCGGCGCGCAGGGCTTCCTCCACGCGAAGGGGCACGATGTTTTTGCCCGTGTCGAGCACTTCGATCTCCTTGAGCCGGTCGACCAAGACGAGGTGGTCATGGTCCCAGCGCCCGAGGTCGCCGGTGCGCAGCCAGCGGTGGCCGTCGCGTTCCATGAACGTGGCTTGGGTGGCTTCGGGGTTGTCCCAGTAGCCGGCGAAGACCATTGGCCCGCGCACGAGGACCTCGCCGTCCTCGTCGACGGCGACGGTGGCGCCCGGAATCGGACGGCCCGTGGTGCCGGTGCGGTAATGGTCATGGGCGTTGCAGGTGACGAGCGCTGCGGTCTCGGTGAGTCCGTACCCTTCCACGATGTGGAAGCCGAAGCC
>JBFJYU010000075.1:0-11378 GCA_041622435.1 Thermoplasmatota archaeon
CACTTGATTTCAACGCCGATGTCGCCCATGCCCTTCGGCTCGCCGGCGTTGGGGACGACGTGGCGGCTCCAGACGGGGAAGCCCATTTCGCGGATGTCGTCGATGTCGCGGACGGCTCCGTCGGTGACGACGCCGGCGATTCCCTTGACTTTGCAGGATTCACTGGCGAGTTCTCCCCACATCGCGGTTTGGCCGCCGCGTTGGTCGATGACAATGATCTCGCCGGGCTTGGCCACGTCGATGGATTCGACGGTCTTGGCCCAGTCGCCGTCGGCGGTGAACACGGTGACCGCGCGGCCGGCGATTCTGGCGCCGGTCTGGCGGGCCTGGATGCCGGCGTCCATGGCGCCCTTGCGGTGCATGGCGTCGCTGACGTTGCTGGTGCTGCACTTCAGGAACGCCTCCCGCAGTTCGTCTTGGGCGTAGCGCTTGAACATCTGCGCCGGGATGACCTTCTCGTCGCGGATGGCCTCCATGAGCTTGGCGGCCTCCTTGGCGATGTCGGGGGCCTTGGTGAGGGCGCCTCCGACGATGATGACGCTGGCGCCCGCGCTCACGCATTCGCCCACGGTTTCGGTGTTGAGGCCGCCCGCGACCATGACCGGGATCGTGACCGCTTCGGCCACGGCCTTCAGGGTTTCAACGGGGCTGGCGCCGACCATTTGGTCGTCGATTCCCATGTGCAGGCAAACGTAATCGGCGCCCAGCTTCTGCGCCTGCTTGGCGCGCGCCGGCTTGTCGGCTACGCCGATGAGGTCCATGTACACCTTGGCGCCGTACTTCCTAGCCGCCTTCACCGCCTCCTCGAACGTTTCGTCGCTGGCGGCACCCAAGATGCCCACCACGTCGGCGCCCGCCTTGGCGGCGATCTCCACCTCGAAGGCGCCCGTGTCCATCGTTTTCATGTCCGCCACGATGGTTTGCTCGGGGAAGGTCTTCTTCAGCGTCCGGACCGCTTCCAGGCCTTCAGCCTTGATCAGGGGTGTGCCGGCCTCCAGCCACGTCGCCCCGCCGGCCACGGCCTCGCGGGCGTACTGGAGGGCGCGGTCAAGGTTCACCTCGTCCAGGGCGATCTGGAGGACGACTTGGTGGGCGGTTGCCTGGTCGGGGGCCTGGGCCATGCCTGCCCCTAGCCGCGCGCGTCCTTCAAGCTTCGGGGCGCGGGCCCGGCGACGGCGTGGGGGCCTTGGCGCCTTCGCCGGCGCCGGCGCTGGGGCTGGCGCTGGCGCCGGACGCGGGGCGCCGGGGCCGTCGCTCGGCAGGTGACGCCGCGGCGCGCGCCTTCTGCTCCATCGCTTCGTGCTGGCTCGCACCAACGGCGCTGGCGAGCGGCAAGTCGATCGCGACGCGGGTGATGGCGTCGCTCTCTAGGTACATATGGCCGCCCGTTGCCTCAACGAGGATGCGCGCGTAGTGGGTGTGGAGGGCCTGCTCCACTTGGGACCCGGCGTCCGTGTCGCCGATCAGGATTCCAAAGGGGTCCATGATTGCCCGCTTCTGGTCGGCGCTTAGCGGCGGTCCCGTGTCCGTGATCTCGATCTTGGCGCGCTTGCCATCCTGTGTGAGCGAGAATTGGACGACGCCTCCCGGAGCGGAGCGGGCGATGGCGTTCTCGAGCAACCGCCGCAGGGCCTCGCGCAACCGCTTCGGGTCCACCTTGGCCTGCGCCGGGTCGAACGTGGCCTGGACGTGGACATCGCGCTCTACCTGGAGCGGCCTCGCCTCCCGAACGGCGCCCTCGCACACTTGGGCCAGATCCGTATCGGTCCAATGGATGCGCAGTTCTCCGCGCTTGAGTCGCAGGGTGTTGATGGCGTTGTCAAACAAGGTTCCCATGCGTTTGAGGTTGCGTTCGATCACGTCCAGCGCGTCGCGGGCCCCCTCGTCCTCCCGCAACCGCCGACGCAGCAGCGCGATCTGCAACCTGATGGGCGTCATGGGCGTCTGCACCAGGTGTGAAATGAGGTTGATCGCGTCGCCCATCTCACGGCTTTCGCGGCGCAGGGCGTCCACCGTCGCGTCGGGCGCCAGTGGACTCGAGTCCGGCTCGAACAGGACCAGTTGGCCCAGGTCGGATCGGCCAGGCGTCCGGATGATGCTGAAGGCACCATGCTGGAAGCCGCCGTCGGCCAGGCAAACGGCGTCATGCACCGCCGTCATCTCTTCGTCGCCTTGCAACGCTTCCAGGACGGGACATTCGTAGGGGTCGCGCCGGCTCTCGTCGGGTTGGAGTCGGTGGACCAGTTCGTGGAAATCCTTGCCGACCACGCGTTCCGGCGCCCAGCCCAGGGCGTGGGCCGCGCCGGCGTTGATCGCCACGATGCCGCCGTGCCGATCCAGGCGCACCGCGGGCACGGGCACCATGCTGAAGAACGCCTTTTCGTGCGCGATGGCGGTCGCGGCCAGCGTCTCCGCCGCGCGCCGCGTCGCCGCGTACCGCGACACGGCCAGAGCCCTGAAAACGGCGCGGACCAGGTTTTCCCGGGTCAGTTTCCCTTTTGGCAAGTAGTCGACGGCGCCGGCGTGCAGCGAGTCGACGGCCACTTGCTCGTCGCCGTAGCCCGTGATCATGATGGCGGGCAGGTCGGGGTGGCTGGCGGTGACTTGGCTGAGGATGCGAAGGCCGTCGTCGGCGCCGAGACGATAATCCAGGAAGACGATGTCTGGACGAAAGGACTGGAGTTGCTGCTCCAGGTCGTTCGCCGTCAGCAGGTGGCGGAAGTCCATTCCGGACGACGTTAGGCCCTCGCGCAGCAGGCGGCGAAGGTGCACCGCGTCGTTGGTGTCGTCTTCGACGGCGAGAATGCGAATCGGCGCGTGGGTCATGCCTCCACCTCAACCGGTTCCTCTGGTTCCGCCTTGCCCGGCACGAACAGGATGAAGTGGGCACCCTGGGCCGGTTTGCCGAGCTTGATGGAGCCGCCGTGCCGGTCAAGGATGCGCTTGACCAGCGGTAGCCCCATGCCGTGGCTTTCGCCCCGGGCAGGTGCGCGGCCCTGGAAGGGAATCCATAGTTGTCCCGCCACTTCCGGGGAAATCCCTCGGCCGTTGTCGCGGTAATGGATTTCGACGCCGTCCTCCTGGGCAAACGCCTGGAGCCGGATTTGCAGGGGCTGATTTGGTCGCCGGTACTTGATCGAGTTGTCCACGAGGTTGCGCAGCACCACCGTCATCTGATCCCAGTTGCCGAAAGCCTTGCCCAAGGGCCGCTCGATCACCAAGTCGGCTTCGGCGAGCGCTTCGCTGAAGGTGTCGGCAACCTCGTCCCATAATTCGTCGAGGTCGATGGTCTGTTCCGGCACCTCCGCGAGGAAGACCCGTTCGTAGCGCACCAAGTCCTCGATCATGCGGTTGAGCAGGTCGATTTCCTCCGTGGCCTCGGGGCTGAGGCCGTGCTGTTCGAGGCGGCGTAGGGGCGCCCGCAGGTCGTGGGCCACAAGTGTTGCGAATTCTCGCAATTGGCTGGTGCTGTCTTGCAGGCGACCGATGACCCGCTCGAGGCGGCGGCGGTTCTCCATTGCCTCGCTCACGTCGCGAGCGACGGCGTAGATCACGGTGCCCGACGGCACGGCCGTCCAGTCGAGCCAGACGTAATGTCCGTCCCGGTGGCGGTAGCGGTTGCGGAAGTGGAGCGTGCTCTCGCCGTCGCGCAGGCGCTCCATTTCGCTCATCGTGGCGGCGATGTCGTCGGGGTGAACGAAATCGAGGAAAGGGTGACCCAGCAGCCGGTCGCTGGTGTAGCCAAGCGTGGTCGTGAAACTGGGGCTCAGGTCCTTGAAGAAGCCGTCCGTGCCGGCGATGCACAGGAGATCCTTGCTGAGGCGCCAGAACTGGTGTCGTCGGGATGCGTCGTTGATGGCCTCCCGTTCGCCCAGGCTGCGGTTTTGCAGTTCCAGTTCGACCCATTGCCCGAGGGCGTCGAGCCGGTGGCGGTCCTCCACGGAGAGTTGCCGCGGCTCGGTGTCAATGATGCACAGCGTTCCCACCAAGTGGCCGTCTGGGCTGTTGAGCGGCCGGCCTGCGTAAAATCGAATGAACGGCGGCCCGGTCACCAGGGGGTTGTCAAGGAAGCGTTCGTCCTTGCGGGCATCGTTGATAACGAAAATCTCCGGGCTGTGGATGGCGTGGGCGCAAAACGACGAGTCACGGTCGGTCTGGGAATCGTCCAGTCCGATGCACGACTTGAACCATTGGCGGTCCTTGTCCACCAGGGATACCAGAACGATGGGGACGTTGAACAGGAGGGCCGCCAGCCGGGTGATGCGGTCGAACCGGGCCTCGGCTGGGGTGTCGAGAATCTTGAGGTCCTGCAGGGCCTGTAGACGTTCAGGCTCGTCAGCCGTTGGCGGCGCTCCCGGCACGGTACTACCTGGCGGCGGTACCTTATCAACGCGCCTCCCGCGCCAGGGGGGACATGAGGGCAAATGGCCCCCAGGGCCCGCGGACTTTCTTTCCCCGGGGCCACGGTTTGCCAGACGCCGCGGCGCGTCTGGAAGGTCACGGCGGGGTCCGGCGTAGCCCGGTGTAGCCTGGCCCTTCCCGGGCAGCTCCGGGAACGCCGGCTGGCGGCGTTTCACGTCTGCGCCACGCCGGGCACACCCGGCGTGCGCTGCTACCGTCAGTCTCATGGGTGGTCCGCGCTTTCGGCAGGTGTGTCTCAACCCTGGCGCCTCTTGGTCGCCCTCGATTTCTCGGACGCGAGCCAGGCGGCCTTTTCGGAGGCTCGGCGCCTTGCCATGGCGCTCGGCGCGACCGTCGTACTCTTGCACGCCTACAAGCCCGGCCCGCCGGGGCGCACCCTCGCGTCGCTGAGCTCGCAAGGGGAGTTGCCCCTGTTGCGCGAGCAGGCGCACATGCACATGGAAGAGGCCGCCGAATTGTCCACTCGCTGGGCGGAGGTGCTGCGGCGCGACGGGATCACCGTCGAGGTGGACGCCCGTGATGGGCCGCCGGCCCGCGTCATCTTGGACGCGGCGCGTGACCAGAACGTTGACTTGGTCATCGTAGGCCGCCAAGGCCTGGGCCGCGTCGGACGGTTCCTCGTCGGGTCGGTGAGCCAAGAGGTGTCCAAACACTCCCCGGTGCCGGTCGTGATCGTGCCCGAGCCGGAGGACCCAGCACGCAAGACGGCATAGGCCCCTGGGAGTGCCTGTCCCGCGACCAGGCCTTGGAGGCCTTGGGCACAACCCACCGTGGCCTATCGGACGCTGAAGCGACGCGCCGCCGGACCGTCCACGGCGCCAATGAGCTGCCGCGGACGGGCAGAACGTCGCCGTGGCGCATCTACGCACGCCAGTTTCGCAGCCCCCTGATTTTCGTGCTGGCCGCCGCCGTCGTGGTGTCAGCGGCGCTGGGCGAACTGATCGACGCGGGCTTCATCGCGCTGGTTCTGGTGCTCAACGCAGCCATCGGGGGCACCCAGGAGTTGCGCGCCGAGGCCAGCGCCCATGCCTTGCAGGGCTTGCTGAAACTGCGCGCGACGGTGGAACGCGACGGCGTGGCGCGGGTCGTGGACGCCGGGGAACTGGTACCCGGCGACGTGATCTGGCTGGAGGCGGGCCAGCGCGTGTCGGCCGATGCCCGGCTGTTGCACGAGTACGCGTTCGAGGTGGACGAGTCGCTCCTGACCGGGGAGTCGCTGGCCGTGGGCAAGGACGCTGGCTGGCGCGCGCGGGCCGCCTCGCCGGTGGCGGACCGGCGCAACATGGTGTTTGCCGGCACCATTGTGGCACGGGGGCGCGCTTCGGCCGTGGTGGTCGAGACCGGCGCCAACACCGAGGTGGGGCGCATCGCGGGGGATGTCATGACGGCGCCGTCGGCGGCGATCCCCTTGCTTGTGCGCATGGAGCGATTCGCCCGCGTGGTAGGCATCGCCGTGCTCGTGGCCGTCGCCGTGTTGGGCACCATCGGCGTTCTGGCTGGCAACGCGGCGCGCGAGATGTTCTTCTTCGGCGTGGCGACGGCCGTTTCGGTCATCCCGGAGGGCCTGCCGGTGGCCTTGACCATCGTTTTGGCCGTCGCCAGCGCCCGCATGGCCCACCGCCGGGTGATCGTTCGCCGCATGGCCGCCGTGGAAGGCCTGGGCAGTTGCACGTTCATCGCCACCGACAAGACCGGCACCTTGACCGTCAACGAACTGACGGTCCGGCGCATCCAGCCCGTCGGGGCCGGCCCCGTTGCCATCACCGGCGAGGGGTACGTTCCAGAGGGACGCCTGGAGTTGGAGGCCGAGGACCGCGCCTTCTCCAACGCCGAAGCCGACGCGGTGCGGCGCCTGCTCCACGCCGCCGTGTTGTGCAACGAGGCGACGTTGCGTCACGACGGCCAGGCTTGGCGGTGGACCGGCGATCCGACGGATGTGGCGCTCTTGGCCGCCGCCGCCAAGAACGGCCAGACCCGCGAGGACGCCCTCGACGGCGCCGCGCAACTCGACCAGATTCCATTCGACCCGGACCACCGCTACGCGGCCACGTTCCACCGCCCCGATGGCGCCGGTGTCCCCACGACTGGCCGCGGGCCGGCCGGGCCGGTACAGGATGCGGTCGTTCACGTCAAGGGCGCCCCGGAACGGGTCGTTCCCATGTGTCTCGGATCCGACGGGCAACGGGAAGAGTGGCGCCGGGAAGCCCTCGATCTGGCCGGCCGTGGCTACCGCGTTCTGGCCGTTGCAAGCGGCACGGCGACCCTGCGCGAAGGCGAGGCGCCACCGGAACCGGACGGGCTCACGTTCCTGGGCTACGTGGCCATGATTGACCCGCCCCGATCTGATGTTCCCGCCGCCATCGCCCGCGCCGTAGCCGCCGGCATCCAGGTCGCCATGGTCACCGGCGACCACCCCGTGACCGCCCATGCCATCGCCCGCGAGCTGGGGCTGGCCGGGGCGGAGGATCAACCCGTCACCGGCGTCGAGGTCGAGGCCGCCGTCGCCGCGGGGACGCTGCCCGAGCTCGTTCGACACACCCGCGTCTTTGCCCGCGTGGCGCCCCACCAAAAATTGCAGATCGTGCAGGCGGCCCAGGAGTTGGGACACTTCGTTGCGGTCACGGGCGACGGCGTCAACGATGCCCCCGCCCTGCGAGCCGGCAACGTCGGCGTCGCCATGGGCGGGGCCGGCACGGACGTGGCGCGCGAGGCGGCGGACATCGTGGTCACCGACGACAACTTCGCCAGCATCATCGAGGGCGTCGCCGAAGGCCGGGTGGCTTACCAGAACGTCCGCAACGTGACGTTCCTCCTGGTGTCCACCGGCGCCGCCGAACTGGTGCTGATCCTGTTGGCGCTCGCCACCGGCAGCCCCCTGCCCCTCCTGCCGGCCCAACTCTTGTGGCTCAATCTCGTCACCAACGGCATCCAAGACATCGGCCTCGCGCTGGAGCCGGGGGAGCGCGACGTGCTCGACCGACCGCCACGCTCCCCGCGCGAGCGCATGTTCAACCCGCTCATGATCCAGCGCACCTTGCTGGCGGCCGCGACCATCGGCGCCGTCTCGTTCGGCGCGTTTTCCTGGATGCTGGCGGCCGGCTGGAGCGTCGAGACATCCCGCAACGCGGTGCTGCTGCTCCTGGTGTTGTTCGAAAACGTCCACGTGGGCAGCTGCCGCAGCGAGCGCCGCTCGGCCTTCGCTATCTCGCCGCTGCGCAACCCGTTCCTTCTGTGGGGAGCCCTCGGGGCGCAGGGGCTTCACATCGCGTCGCTGTACCTGCCACCCCTCCAGGTGGTCCTGCGCACGCAGCCCGTCACCCTGATGATGTGGATGACCCTGTTCGTGATGGCCCTGAGTGTTCTCGTGGTTGAGGAGATCGCCAAGGCCGTCCGGCGCCGCAGCGATGGCAAGGCCCGCAAAACGGCCGGCTGGCGGCCGGGCCTCGCGCGATCGCGCACCTAAGCCGGCTCGTCGGCCTCGTCCCGTGGGCGATCGCTGGCGCGCTTCTCGACTAGCACCGCGGCGGCCCCGGCACCCCCGACGCACAGCAGCGCGGCCGCGAACATCACATCTCGGTAGCCCGCCAGGAACGCCTGGTTGATGGCCGAGCGGAAGTCCGTGGCGGTGGCGTTGTCCAGCCCTGCGGGGGTTGGCGTGCCCGCGAGGCGGTCGCGACTGGCGTCCAGTTCGGCGCGCTGCGCCGGGTCCAGGTCCAAGTCGGCCAGGCGCGCGTCCAGGTGGGCGTCGAACGTCGCCACCATCAGGATGCCCAGCGCCGCCAGCGCCACCAGGCCGCCGGTGCGCGACACGGCGTTGTTGACCCCCGACGCCGTGCCGGAGCGATGGCGGGGCGCCGACGCCATGACGGCCGTTGTCAGCGGCGCCACCGTGATGGACATGCCAATGCCAAGCAACGCAATGCCCGGCAGGAAATGCCTGACGTAATTGGGCTCCGTGCCCAGGATTCCCAGGAGCGCGTAGCCCAGCCCCGTCAGGAGGGGTCCCGCCACCAGCATGGGCCTGGCGCCGATGCGGGCCGAGAGGCCGCCCATCCGGCGCGACAACACGGTCAGCAGGACAATGAAGGGGAGAAACGACGCCCCCGCCGCCGTCGCGGTGTAACCCTGGATTTGCACCATGTTCAACGGCAGGAAGAACAGGCCGCCGCCCAGGGCGCCGTACACCAGCAGCGTCAGCAGGTTCGTGCCCGCAAACGTGCGGTTGCGAAAGAGTCCCAGGGGCACCATGGCGAAGTCCCGCCGAGCCTCCACCACCACGAAGGCCGCCAGCGCGAGGGGACCGCCGATGATGCCGGCGCGGACCAGGGGATCGTCCCAGCCCCGCGTGCCCGCCTCAAGCAGCCCGAAGACCAGCCCGCCCAGGCCGAGTGTGGCCAGCAGCGCCCCGGCCAGGTCCAGGCGGGGCAGAGCCTCCTCGTCTCGGCTCTCGGGCACCCGGCTCAGGGCGATGAAAACGATGACGGCCACGGGGACGTTGATTAGAAACGCCCAGCGCCACGACAGGTTCTCGACGAGCCAGCCGCCAATGACCGGTCCCAGCGCCGCCGCCAGCGCCGACGCGGCGCTCCATGGTCCGATCGCCTTGCCGTGGGCCTCGCCCTCAAAGCTCGCGGACAGGATGGCCAGGCTGCCCGGAACCAGCAGCGCGCCGCCGATGCCTTGGATGCCCCGCGCCAGGATCAACTCCATCGGGTTGCGCGCCAGGCCGCACGCCGCCGACGCCAGGGCGAACAACGCCACTCCCACGGCGAAAACGCGCCTTCGACCGATGCGATCGCCGAGGGCGCCCCCCACCAGCAGCAGCGCCGCCAACAGGAGCGCGTACGCCTCCACGATCCACTGCAACTCCACAACGGTGGCGCCGAGGCTGGCCTGGATCGCCGGCAGCGCCACGTTGACCACGGTGCCATCGATGAACGCCATCGCCGACCCAAGGATGGTGGCGGTCAGGACCCAGGCGGGGCGAACAGGTCCGGCCACGATTGGCCCGCGAGGGCGGGGGTCGACAAAAGGTCGCCCGCCGATGCTCGTTCGGCCAGACGCAACGGGTTCGATGTTTGGGTGCTGGCTGTCCGGCACGGCCAAAAAGCGGCCGGGCCGTTTCCTGTCATGCGCCCCACCACCTTCCGCCGCATGCTCAACGCGTGGCCCTTGTACCTGTTCATGGGCGTCCGGACGGTGTCCATCAGCGAGGATTGGCACGTCTGGGAGCTACGCTTGAAGAGCCGCTTGCGCAACCGAAACTACGTTGGCACCCATTTTGGCGGGACGATGTACGCCGGCCTGGACCCGCAGTTCATGCTGGCTTTCCTGCACATCTTTGGCAAGGAGTTCATCGTCTGGGACAAGGCGGCGACCATCCGGTTCCGGCGGCCGGGCAAGGGGACGTTGACGGCGCGCGTGGAGATTCCCCCTGGCGAGGTGGCCGAGATTCGGCGTCTGCTGGCCGACGGCGGCAAGGTCGACCGGACGTACACGACCGCGTGGCGCGACGCCGAGGGCCACGTGGTGTGCGAGATCGAGAAGGTGCTGCATTTTCGCGCGAAGCCGCCCCGCGAAGCCCCGGACGCGCCGACGCGGGCGGCGCAGGCGTCGGCGCCGACCCCGGCGTCGGGCAACGGCAAGGCTACCGGCTCTGCAGGCGCAAATCGATGATCTGCTTCTCGCCCGACTGCGCCACCACGCCTCGGCGTTCGATGGACTGGAAGCCGTCCAGCGTCGCTCGCACCGTGTACGCTTCGCCGTCCTTCAGGCTGAGGAAGTAGCAGCCGGAGTCGTTGCTGGTGTCCTCGATGGCCGCTCCTCCCGACGACGGGGTCGCATGGACGGTGACGTTGGCCAGGGGCACGTTGTTCTCGTCCGTGACGCCGCCGACCACGTAGGCGTTGGAGCCGACGGTGATGTCCGGAAAATGGCAGTCGCTCTCGTTGGCGTCGGGGCCGTTGTCATCCAGTCCGGGCAGCGAGGAGCAACCCGCCAGAAGCATCGCCAGAATCAGGGGAACCGTACGCAGCACGCCGGGCGCAGGAGGCCTGGGCTAGATACGTCTGGCGCACGCCGGCCCGGAGCGCGGGCGGCGCGGGCAGGTGGCGCGGGCCTTGCGGTGACGCTGGCGCGCTCTGGGCGCCGTGGCGGTACATTCACTGCCCCCTCCTGCCAGGGCTAGATGCAACGACGAGCCTGCATCGCTACGGGTCGTACCATGTCCAAGATGCCCCTCACCGAACTGCCCGGCGTCGGCGCCGCCAAGGCTGAGAAGCTGGCCGAGGCCGGCTGCGGAAGCGTCACGCTGATCGCCGAAATGACCCCCGAGCAGCTCGCCGAAAAGACCGGGTTCCCCGTGGGGACCGCCGGCTCCATCGTCGAGAGCGCCAAGGCCATCATGCAGGCCACCGGCGGCCTCGCCGTCGAGGACCTGCCCACGATGAACGCGCAAAAGGCCGAGAAGCTGCGCGCTGGCGGCTTCGAGACCGTCGAGGGCCTGGCGAAGGCCACCCCCGACGACATCAAGGAATTCGCCGGCCTGTCCCGCTCCGTCGCGCGCAAAACGATCGACGACGCCCGCAAGGCGCTCGGCATGCCGGCGCTCGCCGAGCATCCGATCGACGCCGAGGTGCCGGAGGCGGCCCAGGAGGAGGTCGTCAAGATGAGCGTCGACGACCTGCCCGGCGTCGGTCCCGCCACGGCGGACAAGCTGCGCGAGGCCGGCTTCGAGGAGCTGATGAGCCTCGCGGTTGCCAGCCCCACCGAACTCGCCGAGAAATGCGACATCGGCGAAGGCGTCGCGCAGAAGATCATTGGTGCAGCGCGCAAGCTGGCCGACGTGGGAGGCTTCGAGACAGGCCTGGAGGTGCAAAGCCGGCGCAGCACCGTCAACAAGATCCACACCGGCTCGAAGGCGTTCGACGAACTCATGGGTGGCGGCGTGGAAACGC
>JBFJYU010000076.1:0-11341 GCA_041622435.1 Thermoplasmatota archaeon
GTCGGCGTAGTCGATCGTTCCAGGAACCGGTGCATCGTCGCCAGCGACCTTGACGCCGGCGGCCAGTTCGATGACCTGCACGAGCGACGCCGCCGGCCGGCACTCGATGCCGATGGCGGCGCAGTGGTCGGTCATGTTGACTTGGCGGGCGCTGAAGCCGTCGCGGATCGTGGCGACCTCCATCCCTGCCGGATACAGGAACAACTCGATGCCGGCGTCGCGCGCGCCCTGGGCCTTCTCAGGGATGCCGCCAACGGGTCCGATGGTGCCATCCGGATTGATGGTGCCCGTCGCAGCCACCCGGGCGTCCAATTCCCAGGGGTCGGCAGGGTTGGTCAGGTGCTGCAACGCCGTCGTCAGCGCGAGGCTCATCACGGCGCCGGCGGAGGGGCCGCCGATGACGCTGCTGGCGCTTCGAAAGGTGATCAAGTAATCGTAATCCTGCCAATCGAGGCCGAGCGTGCTGGCGGCCACGCGGGCGGCCAGGCGCGCGCTGCCCTGCATGTCCAGTTGTGCCAGGGGCTCGGTCGCGACGAAGACCCGCCCGGATCCGCCACCCAGTGCCACGGCTTCCACGCCCGCACTGACGCCCAAGAGTTCGCCGCTGGTCGTCTCGGCGACGGCGAGGGCCGTGACGGTGACGGGGTCAGACGCGTTGAGGGATGTCTGGGCTCCCATCGTCGGAAGCAGCAGCAATACAACAACAACTGGCCAGGCGGACCGCATCAGCGGCCGCACCGGCGCCGGGGCCAAGAAGGCTGCGGCCCGCTGGCGCCCGTGCGACCGTGCCAGCCGCCATTTGCACGTCCAACTATCTCGGCCCCGCCTCGCAGCCGCGTCAGGCGATGCTGGTTGAATCGGGCAATGCCGCTGCCAGTGCCCGCGCCCGTTCCAGTTGCAGGTCCGTTCCCAGGAGGATCAGCCGCGCCCCCGGCGCGAGCACGGCCGCCGGATCGTACCGGCGCGGCCCGCGGTCAGAGTCGGGGCGCAGCAGGCCGACGACGAGCGCTCCGGTGCTGCCTCGCACATCGATTTCGCCGAGGCTCCGGCCGGCCCACGCGCCATCGGGCGCGATGGTGACCTCCAGGACGTGCGCCATGCGGCTTTGGGCGCTTAGGCGCAGGGCGTTACCGTGGCTGAGCAACAGTGCCTCGGCGCGCTCCAGTTCGTTGGCCTCGCCAAAGAGCACCAGCGTGTCTCCGGCGCGGATGCTTTCGTCGGCGCCAGGGTTGACGATCTCGCGCGAACCCCGTTGCACGACGGCGACCACGGCGCCCGTCAGCTCGGCGAGGCGGCTGCCGCCGAGGGTCTGATCAACCAGCGGACTGTCGGCGGGCACCGCGACCGCCGTGAAGCGGACCCCCCAGGGGTGGTCCTGGAGCGCCCGATCCAGGATGGCGACCGCTTTGGTTTCGTCGCCGAGGATGCGGCCGACGGCTTCCTCAAGCGCCCGATGGAAGGCGGTCAGTCGGCGCCACGCCACCAGCGCGACCAAGGCTGCCAGGGCCGCGGCGGCGGCCAGGATGGGCCACGCAAAGGGCAGGCGCAGCACGACGGGCACGAGGACGATCACGAAGCTCAGGGCGACCAGGGCGTCCAGCAGGCGCAGCCGGGCCCGAGCCGCGCGCTGGCCCTGCACTTCTCCCGGTCGCCGTCCGGCCAGCGACCAGGCGATTTCGCGGTACGCGCGAAACGCGGACCACGCCAGGGGGAGGCCCAGCGCCAAGCCCGCCGTCGCGGTGACCACCTGTGCGAGGCCGGGTCCGCCGGGCAGCAGTTGGGCGACCGCCGCGATGACTGGCAGGAGGGCGACGAGCGCCACGAGAAGCACGCCGTTGGCGGCCAACCGGCGGGCGGCTTGGCGCCGTTCGCTCTGTTCCTCGGGTGGTCCGGAGCCCAGTCGGCGCAGGGCCGTGGCGACTCGTATGGGGCCCCGGCGAACGCGGCCGGGAAGCCGCCAGAACGCCCGCTCCAGGGCGGGGGCGGCGCGCATCATCGCCGCCGACACCGGCAGCGTCAGCACCATCGCCCCGACGACCGTGGCCAACAGAAGCGGGTGGGCCAGGCCAGCCCGATCCGCCACCGCCGCGACGATGAGGCCGTACTCGCCGACGGTGCCCATGGCGAACGCGCAGCGCAGGGATTGCCCCAGGTTCAACCCGGAGGCGGCGGCGGCCACGACGTTCACCACGTACTTGCCGGCCAGGAAGGCGCCGGCGACGGCCAGCACCAGCAACGGCGCCTGGAGCGTCGGCAGCAGGTTGACGCCGAGCCCCGAGGTGAAGAAGAACGCGGCAATGGCGGTGTCGCGCACGCCTTGGAGCGCATGGCGCGTCGTGAAGCGGCTGCCCGCCTCGGCGGCCGCGACACCCGCGACGAACGCGCCGAGTTCCGGCGTGGCCCAGAGGGAGCCGAGGTAGCCGAACAGGATCACGAGCGCCAGGCCCCAGAGGACCAGCAGTTCGTGCGCGTGGGTTCGCGCCACGAGATCGAGCAGCCGGGGCACGATCAGGAGGGCCGCCGCCGCCAGCAGGATCACGGCCAGCAGCAACAGCACGGTATCGAAGGCCAGGCTCCAGCCAGCCGCGGCCGCGCCCGTGGCCAGCAGCGGGACGATGGCCAGCAGCAAACCCGACAGCAGGTCCTCAACCACGAGCATGCCCAGGATGCGGTGCCGGGTGGCCGCGCCCAGTCCCGGCATGATCGCCAACCGCTCACCCAGCAGCGTCGAGGAGACGGCGATGGCCGTGCCGAGCAGCAGCGACTCCGCGTACGACCAGCCCGCCAGGCGGCCCACCGACGCGACGGCGACCAAGGGTACCAGCGTGTGGAACGGGACGGCCCACGAGGTGTCGGCGATGGCGCGGCGCAGGCGGGCCAAGTCGAGTTCGAGGCCGATGAAGAAGAGCAGGATGAGGATGCTCACCTGGCTGACGGCGCCCCGGGTGGCCGCGTCGAAAAACTGGCCAGCCGCCGCCAGTTGGCCCAGCAGCAGGCCCGCCGCGAGGTAGCCGATCACCGGCGGCAGGCTGAGCCGGTGGGCGGCCAGGCCCGCGGTGGCGACGGCGAGGATGCCGACAGCGACGCTGACCAGCAGGGCCTCGACCATTGAGGCGGCGATGGGCCCTCGGCCCTAATCCGCTTCGGTCGCCGTCGCCTGCTCGTGGCCGGCCAGGCGGCGCGCCCGGGCCATCTGCAACGCGGTGCCCAACAGGATGAGACGGGTGCCCGGGATGAGAATCAGGGTGGGGTCGTAGCGGCGCGGCCGCTCCCGTTCGCCAGGCCTGCACACGCCGACCACCAGGGCACCCGTGCTGCCCCGCACGTCGACGGCGCCAAGGGAGTCGTCGGCCCATTGGCTGCCCGTTTCCACGGTGACCTCCTCCACCTCGGCGAGCCGACTCTGGGCGGTGAGACGGAGGGCCTCGCCGTGGCTCACGACCAGCGCCTCGGCGTGTTCGATCTGGGCTGGCTCGCCCATGAAGACCAGCGTGTCGCCCGGCAGCAACACCTGGTCGGGGCGGGGGTTGACGATTTCCTTGCCGCGGCGCTGGATGACGGCGACCAGGACTCCGGTCAACTCTGCCAGCCGGCTGCCGCGCAGGGTCTGCCGGGCGATCGGGGAGTCGGGTGGAATGCCAACGCCGACGACCCGGACGCCCCACGGGTACTGCCGCATGGCCCGGTCAAGCAGATCCGTGGCTTCCGTCTCGTGGCCTAGGACCCGGCTGATGGCGGTCTCTAGGGCGTTGTGGAACCCGACCAGTTGACGCCACGCCAGGGCGGCCACGACGGCCGCCAACACGGCGCCGACGGCGAGCACCGGCCAGGTGAACGGCGCGCTGAGGGTGACGGGGATCAGGACCAACACGGCGCTGAAGGCAACGACGGCGTCGACGATGCGGGTGCGTACGCGTCCGGCTCCCGCCCGTTCGCCGGGCCGCAGGCCGACGACGCTCCAGACCATGTCGCGGTAGGCGCGGTAGCCGCCGCGAAGCAGCGGGAACGCAACGGCCAGCGTCAGACCCAACACGCCGACGGCCACCACGCCGTCGTTGACGTCGGACAACTGGTTTTGCAGTCGGGGCACGGCCCAAGCCGTGATGAAGAGGAGGCCGGCCAGAACCAGCAGGTTGGCCAGCAGGCGGCGCGCGTGGCGCCGCAAGGGGTGGCCTTGGGTGCCCGCGCCCCGGCCGGCGCGCCGCATGGCTTGCACAACCCAGACACCGAGGTTGCGGGCCCCCGCGGGGAGGCGGTGCTGGAAAGCCGCTATCTTTTCGGCGCGCAAAAGGATCAGCGGGGACACGACCAGGAGGATCAGCAGCGCACCGACGACGGTGGAGCGCATCGTGGCGTGGGCGATGCCGCCGTCCTCGGCCACGGCGAGCAAGATGAGGCTGAATTCACCGATCGTGCCCAGCGCAAACCCGACGCCCAACGAATCAACGAGTCGCAGGCCGCTGCCGGTTGCTGCGGGAACGTGAACCAGCAGCTTGGCGGTCAGGAACACGCCGGCCACCGCGAACGCCATGAAGGGCGAGGCGGCCAGTTGTCCGATGTCGACCGCCATGCCCGTGGCCAGGAAGAACACGGCCAGGGCTAGGTCGCGGACGGCCGACAGGGAGTTTCGAATCAGGTACCGGCTGCCGGCCTCGGCGGCAACGACGCCCGCTGCGAGGGCTCCCAGTTCAGCCGAGCCGACGAGATGGCCCGCGTAGCCGGCTCCCAGCACCAGCGCCACGGTCAGGAGCACCACGAGTTCGTGCTGGTGCATGCGAGTGATGGCGTCAAGGAAGCGTGGGAAAACCAGTAACCCGAGGCCCGCCACGACGATCAGCGCGAAGACGAGCAGGCCCATGGCTTCCAGGGGCGCCATCCAGGAACCGCTGGCCGACCCGCCGGCAAGACCCACCAGGATGGCCAGCAGCGCGGCCGCCGCGACATCCTCGGTCACGAGGACACCCAAGACGCGTTCGCGAGCCTTTGGTGGCACGTGCCGCATGCTGGTGAGCCGCTCGCCGAAGAGTGTCGAGGACACGGCCAGGGCGAGGCCGAGGGCGAGGCTCTCGGTCACCGTCCACCCCACCAGCCGGCCGAGACTGAACAGCAGTGCAGCGGGCAGAAGGACATCGAAGGGAAGGAGCGCCGCCCCGGAGCGCACCGCGCTGGTGAGGCGCTTCAGGTCAAGCTCGAGCCCGATGAGAAACAGGATGAAGAGCACGCCCAGCTCGGCGCCCGCGTCAATCAGCTCCTCGGGGACCAATCCCGCGCCCAACGCGTGTGGTGACGCAGCCACCCCCACGGCGACGTACCCGACGGCGGTGGGCAACTGCAAGCGGTGCGCTAGGGTTCCCGCCAACGCGAGCGCCAGCCCAACGAGGGCGACGACGGCGATGACGGAGGTGACCACGGCGGTTGATTCGCGCCCGGCGCCTAAGCGGCTTCGGTTGGTGGTGGCCGCCCAGGTCAGCGGCGGCGCCTGGCCGACCCAAGTAGCGAAAAACCATCCCCTCGTCGCCGGCCCCGTTGGCATCGGATCGGCTGCCGTCGTGGGCGTGGAGTTTCGTCGCGTTTCGCTTCTCCGACGGCATCAGCCACGCGCTGATTCCCCTGGCAGCGCTGCTGGTCTACGACCTGCCCCTGTGGGCCGTGGCGGCGACGTCGGCGGCGATGAACCTGGTGGGCGTGCCGGCGGCGAGCTTCTGGGGCCGCGTGGTGGAGCATGGCCGCGGCCGGCGCCGGCTGGCGATCATGGGATTCTCCACGGCCGCCGTCGGCATGGGCGTCATGGCTGCCCAGCCGCCGTTTCTTGCATTCCTTGCGGGTGCGATGATGTGGACCGCGTTTGGCGTCGCCACCGCCCCTGCCGCCTCGGTGCTCGTGCTGGAGGGCGTCCCCCGCCGCCAGTGGGCACGGGCCACCGGACAGCTCAGTCGCCACACCGGGTACGCCTACCTGGCGGGCGCGCTGCTGACGACGGCGTTCGGGTTGGCGGGCCTGCTCGATTTGCGAATCATCATGATCGTGGGCGCCATCATCGCCGTCGGCGCGGGCGTGGCGGCCCTGAAGACGATCCAACGCGCCGGCCCGGACTACGAGGCGCCAGTTCATCGCTACGACGAAGCCGCCGTCAAGCAGGCGCAGCGCCGCTTCGAGCGGCCCGTGTTCCTGCCGGCGCGGCTGCGCCACCGCCTGCGCATGTCGGTGGAAACCCGGCGGCCCCCGGCCAACGTGTGGCTTGGCGCCATCGTGCTGCTCTTTGCTGGCAGCAGCGGCTTCTTCGCCGCGTACCCGGGCCTGCTCGTGGAACGAACCGGCCTGGCAGCCGGAATGGTCCTGCTGGCGCAACTGCCTTCCCACGTGGCGACGCCGATGACCTACCCCCTGGCCGGCCGCCTGGGGGAGGCGCGCGGCGAACTTGCCGTCATCCGCACCGGTCTGCTGCTGCGCCTCGGCGCGATCCCGGCCCTGGCGGCCGCAACCCTGTTCGGCGCGATCATGGGGGGCTGGGTCCTGGCGATCCTGATCCCCCTGCACGCCCTCGTGGGCGTCGGCTTCGCGTTCTTCCAGATCAACACGCCCTGCCTGCTGGCCCAACTCCACGAGCCCCGGCGTGGCGCGGGCGTGGGCGCCTTCCACGCAGCCACCGCGACGGGAACCCTCGTGGGCTCAACCCTGGCGTTCCTGATCCTCCTGACGCTGTCCGTCTGGTGGCTCGCGGGCGCCACGGTTCTCCTGCTGGCGGCGGGGACAGCCATGGCGTCCCGCGCGGCCGCTCGAATGCCCGAATGAAATCACCGGCGGCCAAGTGGACCGACTCGGGCAATCGCGGGGGCGAGCGAGCCGGCGGGGGCCGCTTCGCGGCCAGCCAGCGGGCGATAAGTCGCAGAAAAATGGATGCACGCGCGAAGCCGTGGGAAGGAGAAGGAGGAGAGCCGGAGAACTGGCGGTCGGCGCCCGGTCAAGGCGCCGCGCACCCGCTGGACAGGGCGCCAACCAGATTGTCGATGCCCAAGGCCGGGGTGTGGGGGGCATCGATCTCGTTCTGCAACAGTTGGCCGCCCCCGTTGCCGCCGTAGCGACCCCACGCCCATTCGGTGGTCATCATCGTGGCGTGAACGGTACCCAGCCCGTACGGGTAGGTGACCAGGATGGGGTTGCCGCCGCTCGAAACGACCACCGAGTGCGTTGCCGGCAGGTCGGTCAGGTACCCGTGCGTCACGTAGTTCCAGTTCTGCACGTGGCTGTTGCTCATGCCCGCCACCAACGGGCTGGTCGGGTCCTCAATGGTGGCGCTGTTGGAGTGGCGAATCTTGAAGGACGCGCACGCGGGCAGCCAAGTGGCGCCATTGACCGGGTTGCTGTGCCATCCCGCTTGTGCCATGTTGGCGACAAGGGTGCCGCCCAAGGCGACGTATTGCTCCAGGAGCGGCTTGGCGGCGGCCAGGCCGTCGTAGTATCCGGACTGCTGGTCAGACACGGTGATGATGCCGTTGAACTGGGTGAGGTCTGTAGCCAGTAGCTCGGCGGCCGTCACGCGGGTCCAACCTTGGCCGGCCGCGTTCAACGCGCGGCCCACGCTGTCCGTGAACCAAGGGACGTTGTCCTGCACGACGAGCCAGTCAATCGGTGCGAGGCCGGCGGCCATGGGCACCGTTAGCTCGGCGGACGGATCGATCGGGCCCAGGCGCGTGTCCAGCCCGGTGCTGGTCGATGGGGCCGGCAGAAGGAGTAGGGCGATGAGGCCCGCGGCCACGGTGGTTGCTAGTTGTTTGGTTTTCATCTTGGTGCCTCCAGGGCGCGGGCCGATGGTGGTGAGCCATCATAAACGAAGCACGCTCGATGTGATACTATCTCGATGTAAATTCAAACAAGTGGCCTTTCCCGGCACGTTAGCGACAGATAACCTGCGTCATTGGCGTCAAAAAGGCGGTTCTGTCGCGCCAGCTGCGGTCTGTGGGGCGGTTCCTTCCACGGCACTGGCGGCGGGCCCGGACGCTTGGCCGCTTAGCTGCGAGGCGGTCGCGGGCGGCTATGGCATGCCGCGCTTCCAGCGCCCCTCGCCACCACAACCGCCAAGAGCGCCGGACCTTGCTAGCCCCCAATGCGCCATCGCCCGTTGCTCCTGTCAATCCTGATCGTAGCCACCGCCACGGCAGGCTGTACGTCCAGCGAGGAAACCGCCCCGGCCCTCTTCACAACCCCGTTGGACCCGATTCCAGTGGAAGTCGACGGCGGCGGACACCTGCACAACGACCCGGACCAGCACCGCTTCGCCCTGAACGCGAGCCTGCTCGGCCACGACAACCTGCAACGCTTCGGCGCCAGCGCCGAGGCGGTCGTGGGCGCCCACGCCCTGGCCATCCGCGGCGACTTGCTGGCCGTGGCCGTCAACGGCGGCGACAGCGACGAGGGCCAGCAAGGCTTCCACCTGTTCAATGTCAGCAACCCCGAGGCGCTCCAGCACCTGTCCTTCTGGGACGCCGGCGTGCCCGTCAACGGCGATCGCACGATCGCCTTCAGCGCGGACGGCAAGACGGTCTTCCTCGGCTTCGAGGGCGCCGGCATCAAGCCAGGCGTCGCCGCCATCGACGTCAGCGACCCGCTCACCCCCAAGCAGGTGGCGTTCTGGGACGACCCGCAGGACTTCGGCAGCCACACCATCAGCGCCGGCGTCGTGGGCGGCGTCCAGTACGTCTTTAGCCTCGCCGTCGGGGTCAACATCCTGCGCTACGACGACGACGGCTTCACGATGGTCGGCAAATACGTCGCGGCCGAGGGCGGCGCCCTGGCCGACACGCCGACGTTCATCGACCCCGCAGACCCGCAGAACACGTACTGGCGAACGTACGCGATCCGGACCCTGTACGGCCACGACATGAACTTCTACCTCGACCCGGAAACCGGCATCCCGCTCCTGCTCGTCGCCTACGCCTACGACGGCCTGAAGATCCTGGACCTCAGCCAGCCGACGGCCCCGCTCCTGCTGGCCAACTGGATGCCGCCCGCCGACAGCGAACACAGGCACTACACCCACAGTGTCACGGCCGAGCGCACCGCCGACGGCCGCCTCATCGTCGTCGCCGGCAGCGAGACCTTCGAAGACCAGAACAACCACATCGCCAGCCCCATCTGGATTCTCGACGCCACCCAGGTCGTCCTCGAAGACACGGCCAACCCGGTGCACCTCAGCACTTGGCGCAACCCCAGCGAAGCCCCCGCCGGCCGCCTCGGCCTCAGCGTCCACTTCTTCCGCCAACAAGACGGCATGATCTACCTCAGCCACTACCACGGCGGCGTCTGGGCCATCGATATTTCCACGCCCGAACTGCGAGAAGCGCCCCGCAACGCCGGGTACATCATGCCCGTCCCCGAACACGCCACGCCCGTCCCCGAAGAATGCTGCATCGGCTGGGACCTCGACGGAGCCCCCATGGTCTTCGACGTCGAAGTTTCTCGCGATGGAACCGTGTTCGCGGCGGATTTGGTGCAGGGTGTGTCTAGCGTGCGGTTTGATCGTTAGGGGATGTCTCACCCGGCAACTCGTCACGCCGCCCGAGCGCGTAGGTGACCGGCCACATGGGCGACGGAAACGCTACCCTGTGAAGCCCCCGGAACCTGGTTACCCATGCAATCGTCACTCTCGCATGGTCCTGTCGTCCGACAAAACCGCCGTTCGGGCATTCGTGTTGGAACAACCACCGGCATCACTCGGGAAGGATGTGATGAACACCCAATTCCCCCACGACATCCTCAACCCCAAGAACAAGAATCTCCCTCGCTTCCGCAAAAGCCCGGGCTGACGCGCCGAGGCCGCCCTTCACCCAAACAAACAATCGCAATTCCTTGGCCCCCGTGGCCGCCTGGACCTTTTTGGCCCGTTCGACGAAGGTTTCCAATTCGGCTTTGGTCATGGCCTTGGTTCGGTATTTGCATTCGCCGCAGTAGACCACGTTGTCGCCGAGGGCCACGACGTCAATTTCGTCGGGTCCGTCCCACCACGAGCCAATTTGCCGGAAGCGGATCGTGTGGCCGGCGTGGGTTTTTCCTTGCATGGAGATCATCCATTGGCGGCACACATCCTCCCAGACGCGCCCCACGAGATTGGGCAGATCCGCCTCGATGTCTGCCATGACGCCAGCGGCGTCGCCGAGTTCGATCCGGTCCATGTTGGGGTAGATGTGACGGTAATAGAAGCGGAAGAACGGGTCGGTGAAGCCGATTCGTTTGCGGCGTTTTTTTCCGCCAATCGGGTCGGCGTCCTGGACGATTCTGAGGCGGTCCCTCAGGGCGTTGAAGTAGGCGGTGTAGTCGCTGGCTTTGCGGCCATAATATTGCGCGACTTCGCCGAGTGTTTGGGCGCCGCGGCCCATGGCTTCGAGGATTTCCTGGTAGCGCTCGGGCCGCTGCAATTCGATGGCGAAAAGAGTGCGAGGTTCTTCTTTCAGGGGTGCGCTGGCGTTGAGGAAACTCTTCGTGATCGCCGTCTTCAGGTCGGGCCTGTCGAGGTTGATGTCGTGGTAGTGGGGCGTTGCGCCGAGTACGGCGTATCGTTGCAGGCGTTCGGTTTCGTTGAGTTTGGGGTAAAATTGTCGCACGGCGCCGTAGCTGAACGGGGCCAGGTGGTGGTTGTACGTGATGCGGCCGTACAGGGGGCTCTTGGCGTCCAGCAAGGCCTGCAGGGTGCCGATGACGCTGCCGCAGAGGACAAGGGCGATCGCCTGCTTCTTGAGCGTGTGGTCCCAGGCTTCCTGGAGGAGGCTGGCGGACCCGGAAACGCCTTCGAAGAGCCGCTGGGCTTCGTCGAGGATGACGAGCCTTTCGCCGTGGGTGCCCAGGTCGCCGAGGAAGTCGGCGATGGTGGTGTACTCGATGGGCCGGCCGGTATGCTGTCGCAGGCGGGCGTTCAGGTGGTGCAGGATGCCGGCTTCGGCTTGGTCGGGGATCTGGAAATAGAGCCCGCCCTCGGTCTGGGTGAGTTGCTGGAGCAGCGCGGTCTTGCCGAGCCGGCGGCGGCCGTACAGGAGCGCGAGTTGTCCGCTGCCGGCTTGGAGGAGTTCGCGGAGATCGGCGAGTTCGACCTCGCGGTTGACGAACACCATAATTGGACTTATGATAAGCCCAGTTATGGTAGTTCTGGTTCTACCGCCGCCCCTTCCTCTCTTCCAGCGCCACCGGCCGCTCCACGATGACCAGCATGGTGCCGTCGTCGGCGCGGATCAGGGCGCCGTCGCTCGTGATCATGTTGGAGACGCCGCGGCACTCGTTGAGCGCGAGCTTGAGGCCCTCGCCGTCCCACTTCGTGCCCTTCAGGGTCACGGTGGCGTCGCCGTCGACGGGA
>JBFJYU010000077.1:0-11308 GCA_041622435.1 Thermoplasmatota archaeon
CCACCGGGACATCAAGCCTGAGAACATCCTGCTGACAAAGGGTGGCACGATCAAGCTCGCTGACTTCGGGGTGGCCCGCGAGGCGCGACCCGATGCCACGGGACTGGAGGGTGGTGCCTTGGGCACGCTGCTGTACATGAGACCCGAGCAGGTGCGCGGCCGCGACGTTGACGCCCGCAGCGACCTCTACGCCGTCGGCGTCGTGTTTTATCAACTGCTCACCGGCCGCTTCTACCTCAAGATCGCTGGCCGCGACGACTTCCAGTTGCGCCAGTCGATCCTTGAGGTGCTGCCCGAGCTCCACCTGGACGGCCAGCCCGCTTGGGTGCGGCCGTTTTTGGTGCGGGCCCTGTCCAAGCGCCCGGAGGACCGATTCCAGACGGCAACCGAGATGCGCCTGATGCTCCAGGCGGCCGCCGGTACCGAACTCGCCCGGGGCGCGGAACAGGGTGCAGGGCAACACGTTGCGGCTTCCGCCTGAGGCGATCTTGGTCAATGGGCGCCCAGCTCGGGCCAGCCGACAAAAGCCTTCTTCAGTACGCCTTGGCTTGGGGCGCTGTGGTCGCTGAGGCAACGGACCTGGCCGGCGTGAAGGGAGATGAGGACGATCTTGGAAACGAACTCAATGGGCTGGCCCACAACCTGAAGGTCTTGGGCAATGCGAAGCGTCTGCGGCTGCTGCATTTCCTTGTCCACGCCCACTACATCGAAGAAATTGCGTCGCAATTGAAAATGGCGCGCCAGACGGCGCAGGAGCACGTCGACCGGCTGCTTGACATTGGTGTCGTGCAGCGCATCCGCGGCCGCCGGGAGCACGGTCCGGTAACGGACTACGTGGTCGTGCCCCAGCGCATTTTCGCGATCCACGAACAGTTGGGCAAGATGGGCGGCCTTGAGCCCGAGCTCGACGAGTCGGAGGAGTCGGCCCTGCGGCAACTCACGACGCCGCTGCACACGGGCTTGTCGCTGGACAACAAGACCGATCTGGCGCCGACGCTCACCATCGTGCATGGCATGCGCATTGGCCAATCGACGCCTCTGCTTGGTGCCGGACCGTGGTTGATTGGGCGCGAGCCGACCTCGACGATCTGCCTGGACTACGATCCGTTTGTCAGCACCCGCCACACGGAGCTTCGGCGCACGGATTACGGCTTCGAGGTCGCTGATCTCTACAGCAGCAACGGCACCTACGTGGACTGGAAGCCGCTCAAGCGCGGCGACAGTCAGGCCGTCAAGAATGGCGCCATCCTGCGCATCGGCAAGAGCATCCTGATTTTCCGCACGCCGGTTTAGGTGCGCCGGCGGCACGCGTCGGCCTGCTTTTGCATCATTCATGGTGCAGGATTATACTGGTTGCTGCACACCTACAAGTAGCAGCAAGCCGTCCGTTCAAGGGGTTAGTATGGTGCGTTTGACTTCTCTCTTTGCGGTGTTGTTGCTGGCCAGCGGTGCCGCAGTTGCCAGTGTTCTTGAGGACTCGCTGCGCGACCCATGCGCAACGCTACCGGCCCCCGTGGACCCTGAAGAGGATTGTCTCTACCAATTCGATGGCGGCGAGCACGGCGACGCCTCCGACGATTGTTCGAAGCCCAATCGCGAGCTGGCGGTCGGCGACGACGGCACGGGCCTGCTTGTGCCCGTGGATGACACCCTAGACTTCTATCGGGTGAAGGTCGCGTCAAACGCGACGCTCAGCGTGACCCTGTCCTCGCTGCCGTGGCACAAGGCCGGCTTGGAGGGCATTGGTCTCGTCCTCTATGATTTGGACTGCTCCAACGTCCTGGCCGTCGGCGAGCAAAGTGGCGGCGGACTGCTCCGGGCCAGCGCGGCGGTGGCCCCAGGAACCTACACGTTCCTCGTCCACGAGGTCGCCTATGGGCAGTTGCCCGTGCTGCCGGGCCTGGAGGGCTCCGGCCAGGCGGCTATCGACATCCCGATGCGTTGCCACGGCTTGTGCATCGGTACCGTCAATGGCGCGGGTGGCTACGCTTTCGGCACCTCCGGCTAGTGGGGGCAGCACATGGCCGTGACCGTTGAGCAGGAGATTCTGCTGACGCTGGCATCCGGCGTCGTCATGGCTCTGCTGGGCTGCCTGTTGCTGCTCGTTCGCCCACGGCGGGCGCCGCAGTTGTTTTTCGGGCTTTTCGCCGCCTGCTGGGGCGCGCAGATCATCCTGCTGAACGCCGCCGCGCTGAGCCGCAGCGAAGCGGTGGTTTGGGCGCTGGGTGTCCTGAGCTTCGCGTTCGTCGTCGCCACCTGGCTATGCCTGGCGCGCTTCATCGCCATCGCGGCTGGCGGTCGCCTGAATCGTCCCCTGACCGCCGTGTCGGTGGCCCTGGCTGTGGTGGCGTGGGGCACGTTGCTCGTGCGGCCCGACTGGTTCGTGGTGGCGCCCGTCGTGGAGGTGGATTACGCTTACGTGGTCCGCGGCCCGGCGGCCTTCTGGTTTGCCATTGTTCCCCTGCTGATCGTCTTCGACGCAGCCCTGGTGATGGTCTACCGGCAGTACCGCATGGCCAGCGCCGGAACGAATCGCCACCGGTTCAGGTCGATGCTGCTGGCGCTGGTCGCCTATCTCAGCTACTACACGGCGTCGAACCTGCTGTACTACGCGTCGGACGCCGGCAAGGGGCAGGTCACCACCACCAACGGCGCTGTGCTGGTATCGCTTTATGCCGTCGGCGAATTGATCCTGCTGGCCGTCTTCGTGCACCTGGCCGTTCGGCCCCCGCGCCCGGAACGGCGTGACCCGTGGCTCCTCGGCGCGATGCTGGTTCCCACGGTGGCCGCCGTGCTGGAGGCGACGTGGGGCGCGTGGCTGTTCTCCGGCGCAACCCTCGGCGTGTGGCGGCTGCTCATGGTTGCGGCGCTGGTGCATGCCCTGGCGCGGTACCAGCTCTTCGATCTGGATGTCAAGCTGCACTGGACGCTGCGCCGCGCCAGTCTGGTGGCTGTGTTCGTGGGGGCGTTCACCCTCGTCGACTGGGCCGTGCGCCAGGTCGCCGGCCCAACGGTCGGCGCCTACGCTGGCATCGCCGCTGCAGGCGGGCTGCTCTTTGGCATCGGTCCCGTCCAGCGGGCCGCCGAACGCCTCGCGGGCGTGGCCCTCCCCGGCGTTGGCAGCACGCCCGACTACCTGGCTTTCCGCAAGCTGGAGGTGTACCGGGCCGGCCTCCAGGAGGTGCTGCGCGGCGGGCGGATCCCCGATTCCGAGCGCCGCGGCCTCGAAACCCTGCGCGCCAAACTGGGCATCCGATCTTCGGACGCGCAGGCCCTTGAAGCCGACCTGCTGGCCCGCCACGCGCCCGTGCTCCCGTCCCCCGCGCCTGGGCCCGCGGCCGCAGCCGAAGCCGCGTCGACGCCCACGTCCGCTCCCGCCAACGCGATGCCCGCCATCGAACCCGGCGCGCTGCTGGGTGGGCGCTACAAGATCCAGCGCTTCCTGGGCCAAGGGGCCCACGGCCGCGCGTTCGTTGCCTACGACGAGGCGGCGCAGGAGGAGGTCGCGGTCAAGGCGGTCGGCACCACGGTGTACGGCGGCCGCGCGGCCGCAGCGCTGCTGCGGGAGGCACGCATCATCGCGTCCATCGACCACGCCAACGTCCTTCGGGTGCACGAAGTGCTGGAGGGTGCCCACGAGGCCGCCATTGTCATGGACTACGCCGACGGCGGCAACCTCCACCAGCTCCTCTCCAGGCGGGGTCGCCTCTCCATTGACGAGGCGGCCGATGTCATGGATCAGGTGCTGGCCGGGCTGGGGGCAGCGCACGCGCATGGCATCGTCCACCGGGACATCAAGCCCGAGAACCTGCTCCTGCACAAGGACGGCCGCGTCGTGGTGGCGGACTTCGGTGTCGCCCGTGAACTGCGCGCCGACGCCACCGGCCTGGACGGCGGCGCCGTCGGGACACTCCTCTACATGAGCCCGGAACAGGTCCGCGGCGGCGCCACCGACGGCCGCAGCGACCTGTACACGGCCGGCGTGCTGTTCCACCAGCTTCTCACCGGCCACTTCTACCTGCCCCTGGCCGGCCGCGACGACTTCCAGGTGCGTCAAATGATTCTCAACGCGCCGGCACAACTCAACCTGGGCGACAGGCCGGCTTGGGTGGGGCCATTCTTGGAGCGCGCGCTGGCCAAGGACCCCGGGCAGCGGTACGAAGACGCCACCGAGATGCGCCTCGCGCTCCAGCAGGCGATGGGCTGGCGGGAACCCGCGGCCACGGGAAAGGAAAGCGTTCTTCATGCTCCGGCCGCTGTCACGGCCGAGTAGAACCGGAATGAAGGCCCTGACAACCAACGGCGGCGCTGACGAATTGGAGGGCATTGCGCGAGAACTTCGAGCGCTGGCCAACGCCAAGCGGCTCGGCTTGCTCCGGTTCCTGGAGGAACCCCAGCACATCGAAGACGTCGCGGCGGAACTGAAGCTGGCCCGCCAAACCGCCCAGCGCCACGTCGACCAACTCGTCGAAATCGGCGCGGTGACTCGTGTGCAGGTGCGCCGCGGCATGGGTGCGGCCAACCACTTCGTTGTGGTCCCTCAGCAGTTGTTCCTGATCCATGAGAAGCTGGGCAAGCTGTGCGGTGCGGAGCCGCGCCTGCAGGGACAGGAAACCGTGCGGCCCGTGACCACGCCCATGCTCACGGGCATGGAGGAGCACGCCGAGGCCCGCGTGGCGCCCACGCTGACGATCGTGCACGGCCTGCGCGTGGGGCACCTGACGCCCCTGGTCGGCGAGGGCCCATGGCTCATCGGGCGCGAACCCAACGCCTCCGTGTGCCTCGACTACGACCCGTTCGTCAGCACCCGCCACGCCGAGGTGCGCCGCACGGAGGCCGGCTTCGAGGCGGCGGACCTGTACAGCAGCAACGGCACGGTGCTCGACTGGCAACCGATGGCCCGCGGTGGCCGCGGCGACCTGCAATCGGGTGCCATCCTACGCGTCGGGCGCAGCATCCTCGTGTTCCGCATGCCGGTCTAGCCGCCCCGGCCCGGGGCACGGCTCGGGCTTTCGCCTAGGCCGTGCGCACCGTGGTCTCGCGGCTCACGAACTCAACCTGGAGCCGGCGGCCGTCGATGCCGGTGTCGCGCAGGCCGTTGCGCGCCGACAGGGCTCGGTCCTTGGGCACCTTGAGTGTACTCCCCTTCGGACCGATCTCGATGGCGGCGATCGCGTGGTCGGGCAGGCCGGTGGCCGTCTGCACCAGGCGGTGGAGCTTGAACGCGGTCAGGCCCTGGGCGGCGCCGGCGTCGATGCTGAGCTGGATGTTGCCGTACTTGTCGGCCAGTTCGTCCCAGTCGATGCGGCGCCGGATGCGGTCCTGGCGTCCCCGCGGCGGCCGCGGCGGATCACCGGACTCGATCTCGCGGCCGATGAGCATCTCGATGCGCTTCAGGACGGGCTTGTCCTCCAGCGTCACGAAGCTGATCGCCTTGCCTTTGCGCCCGGCGCGACCGGTGCGGCCAATGCGGTGGACGTACACCTCGGGTTCCTGCTCGGGCAGGTCGTAGTTGACCACGTGCGTGATCTGGTCGATGTCCAAGCCGCGGGCGGCGACATCGGTGGCCACGAGGATCTTCACGTCGCCAGCGTCGAAGCGCTCCAGCACCCGCTCGCGTTTGCTCTGGGGCAGGTCGCCGTGCAGCGCCTCGGCCTTGTAGCCCATGCGTTGCAGGTCGGCCACCAGGCGGTCGCACATGCTCTTGGTCGCGCAGAAGACGAGCGTGAGGTCGATGCCCTTGTCGTTGTCCAGCACCCGGGTGAGCGCCCACTGCTTGTTGAGGCGGCCGACGGGGTAGTAGATCTGGTCGATCTCTGGAACAGTGAGTTCGTCGTCGCTGCTGACGGCGATGAAGCTCGGCTGGACCATGAAGCGCCGGGCGAGTGACTTGATCTCGTCCGGCATGGTCGCCGAAAAGAGGAGCGTTTGCCGGTGGTGCTTGCCGGGCATGCGCTTCAGGATCCATTCGACGTCGTCGATGAAGCCCATGTCGAGCATGCGGTCGGCCTCGTCCAGCACGATGGTCTTGGTGTCCGACAGGTCCAGGTTGCCGCGCTCCATGTGGTCCATGACGCGGCCCGGGGTGCCCACGACGACCTGGACGCCGCTGCGCAGCGCCTTGATCTGGGGCTCCATGGCGGCGCCTCCGTAGATGGCGAGGACCTCGAAGTCCCGGTTGGCGGCCATGCGGTCCAGTTCCTCGTAGATCTGGATGGCCAGTTCGCGCGTCGGGGCCAGCACGAGGGCCTGGACGTGGGCCAGGTCGGCGTCGTACGTCTCGATGATGGGCAGGCCGAAGGCGGCGGTCTTGCCGGTGCCGGTGCGGGCCTGGCCGATGATGTCCCTGCCCTTGAGGGCCGTCGGGATCGTCTTCTCCTGGATCGGAGTGGGGTGCTCGAAGCCCATGTTGTCGAGGGCTTCCAGGGTCGTCGCGGACAGCGGGAGGTCGCGGAAGGTCGCTTTCAAATCTACCGCAGGTGCTTGTTTCGGCTTGTGCATGGGATCACTTGCCGCGTCCATGCCGCCTGCCTCAAGCAGGCTGCGGGCCCCACGCGGCGAGGGGACTCTTTTAAAGGCTGCTCGCTGGGACGCAAGCGTTCCAATAAGAGGGTTGGGGTCCCGGTCGCGGCGCCCTCGCGGGGTCTGAACCGGCTGCTTCGCCGGGTCAGTGGCCCGCGTGGCCCGCCGCCGGCGTCGCCTGTGGGCCGGGTTCGGCGGGCGCCTCCACCCTGGTTCCAAGGGCGAGGTTGGGGAACTCGCGATCGTTGAGGTGGCCGAAGTAGCGGCGAATCACTTCCCAGAACCATTCCGGGTCCATGGCCTCGAAGCCGGTGTGGCCGCCCCAGGAGGTCGTCATCGTGGCGATGTTGGGGTAGTCCCGCGCGTAGCGCTCCATGCGCCGGGCGTGTCGTACGGGAACCACCGGGTCGTCGAGGGCGTGGATCGCGAGCACCGGCGCACGCATCATGCTCACCTTCCACTTCGGGTTGGCGAGGTCGAACAATTCGTCGATGTTGGGCAGGCCGTTGACGCGCGCCGCGTCCTCAAGGTAGTCGTCGAAGCGTTCGTAGCCGCCGTAGCTCTTGATTTTCAGCAGCCGCCGAAAGCCGCCCCAGGCGCCCCGGAACGGGTGCCCGATCACCGGCGGCGTCGAGATGTAGTCCACGGCGTCGCGGGCGTCGACGAACGCGCTGAAGGTCAGGGCGCCGCCGTGAAAGTAATCCGTTTCCTCCTCCGCGTCCAGGGCCACGGCGTTGAGTGCCGCGGCGCCGCCGAGGGACTCCGCGATGATGCCGACGCGCTTGACACCAGTCTGCTCGACCAGGTAGCGGGCGGCGCCGTGCACGTCCATGGCCTCCTTCCAGCCGGCCGTCGAGATGCCACGGGACTCGCCGAAACCGCGCAGGTCGATGGCGATGATGGGGATCTTCCAGTGGCGCCAGATGCGAATGGCGCGGCGCTTGTGGATCGTGTCGTCCTTGGTGCTGAACATGCCTGGCACGATCACGAGGCCGAAGTCGCTGTGCGTCTCGTGCTGGGGGCCCAGCCAGCCAGCGATGCTGACGCCGTCGGCGCTGCGGAAATGGATGTGACGAAATGGCCGCGGGTAGGGGTTAATTGTAGCAAAGAAGCGCGACGATCCGGGGCGCGCGTGGCCGATGAAATCAGCGGTGCGCTTCAGGCGAAACAACCAGTTGCGTGGATGCGCCCGGTCGACCGGGTCTTGGTTCAGTCGCTCCAACTGGCGTTTAAAATCACGTAGATCCCGGACTTCGGGTTCTTGTGCTTTCGGCTGGTTCCCGCGCCGCAACAGGCCCACAACATGCATGGGAAGCCAGTCATGAAAGCCATTGCGACTAGCACGCGCCGGGCCGTGGCCTTGCCGAATGGGGGCCGCCCCGGCGTCGGGGCCGGCCGAACGCCGGGCCGCCGGGGGCTCGAAACGGGCCCGTTTTGGCGCGTTATCAGGAGGGTGCGGCCTCGCGGCGGGCGATTTGGATGGCCGCGTCGGTGTGCCTGCTGACCGTCTCGACGGCGTAGGGGGTGGTGCCTTCCTCGGGAACCACGAGGATGCGCGCATCCCCCAGGCGCTCGCCGACGGCGCGGATCATGGCACCGGCCGCCTCGGGGGCGCCGTCGCCGACATGCACTTCCCACAGGCGGGCGGAGAGGCCCTTGGTCCACTTCACAACCCGGTCGGCCGCCTCGCTGGGGCTGTGCTCCTCGCCGACCAGGAGGACGCGGTCGTCGGCCAGCAGCGCCAAGCCCGTCACATCGCCGGGGTCGACGCCGACCACCACGCGGTCATACCCGCCGCGCGCCGTGGGCCGCTCGTCCAGCGCCGCCAGGATCGCCAGGAGGGTCGCCTCGCGGCTGGGGCCGACGGGTTGGCTGCGGCGGTCGTCGGCAGGGCCATTAAGCAGGACCCGCACGGACGGGGGCACGGGCTCGCCGGGCGCCAGTCCGAGGACGTGAATGCCGTAGTCTTCCAGAAAGGGGACCAACCGATGGTAGAGCCGGAAGTCGTCCGTGACGAGGGCGACGGGGCGGTTGGTCCGTTCGCCGATGTGGCCGGTCAGTCGTGGGCCTCCTTGCCGAGGTGGTGGAGGTGGGCGTGGATGAGCGCGGGCATCGCGGCAAGTGCGGTTGCCGTCTCGAATCCGATGCCGCGTCCGGTCAATTCAAGGGTGTGTTTTGCCCCTTTGAGCACCCCGGCCGGAAGTCCCCGGGGCCCGAGGCCCAAGACGAGGAGTTGGGACTCGCCACGGTGCAGGCCTTCTGCCACTTGGAGCGGGGTCACCGGCTGGGCCTGGGGCTGTGGGTGCTCGGAGGTCACGATGACGCGGCCGAGCTGGGGCGGGAAGCCAGCGCTGGCGCCGTGCTTGCCGCCGGGGTAGTCGAACAAGTGGAATCGTCCTGCGGCCGCCAGTTCGCGGAAATACGCGCCGCCGGCGCCGATGGAGGTGCTTTGGGCCACGAAATCAGCCACGTCGATGGGCGTGCGCAGGTCGGGCGCATCGGGGTTTTTGGACTCCCGTCGGCGGCCCTCGTCGTAGGGGAACCCGAACGTCGCTAGGTTGCAGTTGAAGGCGAGTGCCACGGGTGCTGCGCGAGCCAGCGCTCGCCGCATGGCGTCGTGCCAGCGAATTGGGTCGTACGAGTTGTACAGCCCCAGCGTGAGGCGGCCCCTGCCTCGATTGGCCACGGTGCGTGCGACTCCCGTCCGCTTCATCAACTGCGTGGTCGCCGGCCGCGCCTCCCGCGCCGCCGTCCCCGCCGGCCATGCCGGGTTGGCTCAAGGGTCGGCAAGGGCTATAGGCCCGCGCGCCGCACGGGTCACGTGCGCCTGCTCCTGATCGCTGCTGTGCTTGGCACCGTGCTTGCCGGTTGCAGCGATGACGCGGCGGTGGCGCCCGCGCCCGCGCCGGGGCCTCCCGCCCCGGAGCCGCCCGCGAGCATCCCGGCCCCGCCTGCGACGGCCTGGTTCAACTTCAGCCTGACCGATCAGGAGTACGAGCAGAACATCCAGCGCTACCAGTTGACCGCGCTGGCTGGCGGCGTGGCCGACATCCTGATCGATGGGGCCATCGGCGCCTTCCGTCTTCCCTCCAACTGCGCCGTGGGGGCCGTGCACGTGCTAACGGCTGCGGGCGAGACCGTCGCGTCGGGCGGCGCCGTGTTCTGGGCCGCGGGCGACACGACGACGGCCGTTGCTGCGGTGGCTGGCCAGGGCGCCGAAATCGCCCTGCCACCAAGCAGCGCGGACGGGGGCGAGCCCGCCGCCCAGACCCTAGGCACGAGCATCGTCCTTGTCGGCGGCGACCGTATCATCGTTGAACTGGGCGGGAACGATCCCATCCTGATGGATGGCACCTACGCCTCCGACAATGGAACCGCGGCGCGCAACTTCCTAAACGTATCCGTTGCCACGCGGGTCCCCGTCGACATTACGGCGCTGGCGGGGCGAGAGGTGCGGTGCGGGGCCGGAACCAGCGACCTGGACACCTACCGCGCCAGGGTTGAGGCGCCCCGCGTGGAGGTCGCCCTGACCGGCCGCGTCGCGATGAACACGACCCATGCGTCGACGTTGTTGTATGTTGCCGCCGCCGGCCCCGGCGCGGGCATCAACGCGGCCGAGGTGTCGTTTCTGGACCAAAGCCACGCGGACCCGACGGCGCTGTCGCTCAGTGCGGCAAGCGGCGGGCCGATCGAGGTCCTGTTCCACCGATGGGCGAACGTTGGCACCCCGAACCCCCTATGGCTGCTCGCGGATGTCCATTGGCCTTTCGTGGCCGCCCTGGAGTCCTGAGGTCGGCCGCCCGGCCGTGAGGCCTCGACCGCAGCCACGGTCGACCCTGGCGCCGCTTCAGGGACTGACGCAGCCCTCGGGAACGCCGCCCGGCACCGCGAGGGGGTTCAGCGGGTCGCTGCCCTGCTCGGCCTCGTGGCGGTCGCCGAAGCAATCCCCGTCCGAATCCACGATGAACCGGTACGCGCTGCCCGAGTAGAGGCCTTTCACGTCGTCCGTGATCGCGGCCACAAACACCTGATCCCCGTCCAGGCTGACCGAGCCGCCAAACCGGTCCCCCATCTTCGCGTCGGGCGCCGTGTACTTGTTCTCCCGCCAAGTCGCACCATCGGGTTGGTACAGGTACGCGGCCCCGCTGGATTGCCCTGCATCGTCGTCGCCGTAGGCGCCCACGATGAACCAGTCCTGGTCAAGGGCGACGCGGCGGCCAAACACGTCGCCGGAGGCCGCGTCGCTGGCGGTGATCTTGGTCTCCGTCCAGCCGCCGGCGCCGTCCGGGCGGTACAGGTAGGCGGCCCCGGTGGTCACGCCGAAATCCTGGTCGGCAGGCGCGCCCACCAGGACCCAGTCCTCGTAGACGCTCACGGAGGCCCCGAAGCTGTCGCCTCGCTGGCCGTCGCTTGCCATGAACTTCGTCTGCGTCCACGTGCCGTTGTCGTCGGCTTGGAACAGGTACGCGGCGCCCGAATCGACCTGCTCCCCATCCCCGGCCAGCGCTCCCACCAGCACGCTGCGGTTGTGGAAGCTCACTGAATAGCCGAACCGGTCGCCGGGCGCGCCGTCGCTGGCGGTGAACTTCGTCTCAAGCCAGTCGGCGTAGGGACGGTACAGGTAGGCCGCCCCGGCGTCGGTGCCGGCGCTGTCGTGCTTGGGCGCGCCGACCAAAAACGCGTTGCGTTGCACGCTGACGGAGGTGCCATACTGGTCGCCGGCGGCGCCATCGCTGGCCACGAGCTTGCGCGAATTCCAGCCCTCGTCGCCTTTGTCGACGAAAGC
>JBFJYU010000078.1:0-11280 GCA_041622435.1 Thermoplasmatota archaeon
AGCCAACGCTGGCGAATCTGTTACCCCGGCTGATCGGGGACCCCGCCGCGGCCGTGGGAGCCGGCTGGCTGGCGACGTTCGTGGTCCTCAACGGATCGATTGCCGCCGTGGTGGGCCTGGTATTGCACGACGCCGGCGCGGTAACCTCTGCGGGGTTGCTGCTGGTGGTGTTGGGGTCGCGGATGGGGGCGTCGTCCATGGTGCTGGCCATGGATCTGCTGGCTCGTGTGCGTCGGCGGCCAGAATCAAGGGCGAAGACCTCGTTGGGAATGCTGTCCTTTCTGGTGACCCTCAGCATCTACGGCCCCGTGGCCGCCGTGGCGGTGGCCATGGCCGGGGCGTGGTCCTTGCCGACGCTGGCCCCCGGGAGCGTCGGCGCCTCGGCCGAGGGCGGCGGCTGGGCGGGCGCCGTGTTCGTGGCTAGCCTGCTTGGCGTGGGCGCGAGCATCCTGACCCTGGACCATGGCGTTGGAAAACTGGACCTTGCAAGGGTGCGCCAGCGCGTGGCGCCCTGGTTGGCCCGCCCGTGGCGCGCGGCGGCCATCGGAATGGTGGCGACCGCCGCCACCGCGAGCACGGCGTTCAGCATCGGTGCCTTGGTTCCATTGTATCAGCGCCAGGTCGTGCGCCGCCGCGAGATGATTCCGTACATCCTGGGCGCCAACGTCGGGACGTTTGCGGACACCATCCTGGTGGCCGGGCTCCTGGGTTCTCGCGCGGCGCTGGCCGTCATGGGTGTTGCCGCGGGCACCGTGGGGCTGGCAACCGTCGTGGCGCTGGCAGGCCACCGCTGGTACGGGGCCGCCGTCAATGCGGCGCAGCAGCGCATCCTGGATCACCCGGCGCTGCTCGTCTTGGTGCTCGTGCTGCTTCTGGCGACCCCGCTCGCGCTGGTGACCCTCTAGCTGCCCGGCGGCCGGCTCACGCATACAGGTTCTTGCGCCGGAACACCAACCATCCCGCCAGGGCGGCCAGCAAAGAAAACCCCGGCACGATCGTGAAATACAACAAACTCGGCTCGCCATCGAACAAATTGCTGCGCGCCTGGAAGCCCATGGGACTCAGGTAGGCCAGCCATGGGGCACCGTCGATCAGGCGCCCCGCGAAATCGACCGCGAAAAAGAAAACAACGATCCCGGCACCCACGCCGTTGGCTGGTCCGCGACGGTGGAATGCGCTGCCCAGAAGGCCCCCCAGCGCCAAAAAGGGCAGGCCCAGAATGAAGTATTCAAACATCAGCCCAACGATTCCCAGCAATTCGCGCGGGGACGCGACAGCCGCGAATCCTGCCAGCGCACCGAGCGTCATCGCGGCGACGATAATTGCATAGCCCATGGCGCCGCCCAGCAGCGTATTCCAGTAGTAGGTGGTGCGCGTGATGGGCCTCGCCATGACGTGGTCCAGGCGCCCTCCCTCCTCGGCACCGGCAAAATGTTTGGTCATCAGAAAGACCAGATATAATCCGAATACGAGTGGAAGAAAGGAGCCGGCTTCGGCTTTGATGAAGCCATTGATGGATGAAATGTCGGGAAACGCTTCCAAAAGCTCGGGCGGGTAGGCCTCCAACAATTCATCAAATTGTTCTTGCCCGAACACGCCATAAATAATGCCAAAGAGAAGAAGTAGGAGTCCGGCGCCAGCAGCCCACGAGAAAATGCCACGCCGCTCCATGCGAAAGAAAACCTGGTACGGTTTCATGTTCGATCCTCCGCGTAGAGGCGCAGGAACATTTCCTCCAAGTCGCCCTGACGAAGCATCGGGTCGGTGGCCCCCAGGCGATCCAGCGCCGCCAGCGCCGGCAAAGGATTTCCCTGCACGCGCAAGCGAATCCGGTTGCCTCGCCGGGACACGTCCCGCACGCCCACGCGGGCGAGCTGGGCCGCCGCAGCGCGAACGTCCGGGACGGTCACCTCGACGCGGATGCCCTCCAATGCCACCAGATCCGAAATGGTGGCCTGCTCCCGCAGCCGGCCGGACAAAACGATGGACACGTCGTCGCACATCGTCTGGATTTCGTGTACGATGTGGCTTGACATGAACACGGTGCCACCGGCGCGGACGTGGTCGCGCAGCACCTGGCGCACTTGGTCGCGCAACAGGGGATCGAGGCCATCCGTGGGCTCGTCCATGATGAGCAGTTCCGGCCGGTGCTGCAGCGCGTCGATGAGTGCAATTTTTTGTTTGTTGCCTTTGGAGAGGGTGCCGATGCGTTGCTCTGGCGCGGCGTCAAAGGTCTCGATGAGTTGATCGCGCCACGCCTCGTCGACGTCGCCGCGCAGGCGCTGGGAATGCTCCAGGAATTCCCGCCCGCGCAGCATTGGGGGAAGCGCCAGTTCGCCGGGGATGTAGCCGACGCAAGCCTTGACGCGTGATGCGTGACGCCATGGGTCGATGCCGAGCACGCGGGACCCCCCACGGTGGGGCGCCAGGAAGCCCAAGAGCAGCCGGATGGCGGTGGTTTTGCCGGCGCCGTTGGGGCCAAGAAAGCCGTGCACGCGGCGCTTGGGCACGTTGAGGGTGAGGTCGAACAGGCCCTTGTCCCCGCCGAAGTCATGGGTCAAACCACGCGTTTCGATGGCGTGCATCTGCTCTTTCTTGGGCCCGAGCCGCCATGAGCGCTTCGATGTGGCCCTGCCGGTTCCCGGCGTGGTGCGGCGGCCTCGAGTGGTCTTGGGGACCGGCGGTGGCCAGGAAGGCGCCCCGATCGGCTTGGCCACCCGGGCCAATACGGGACAGACCCCCGCGGGGCGGTGCCAAGGCTATATGCGACGAGGTGGCCCAAGGCGAACCATGGCCGACAAGATCGACCTGAAGAAACAGTACCCGGACTACTACCAGGCCACCACGGAGGTGGCGGAAGTCAAGCTTGGCGCCGGAAACTTCGTGACCTTCGACGGCCACGGCGAGCCCGGCGGCGCCGCGTTCCAGAATGCCATCGGAACCCTGTACGCCGTGGCCTACACGATCAAGCAGTCGGCCAAGGAGCGCGATGCCGACTTCGTCGTTGCGCCCCCCGAGGCACAGTTCTGGGTGGAGGACCGAAGCGGCAAGCCACTGCCGATGGCCGACTGGCGCTGGCGCATCCTGTTGCGCCTACCCACCGGCATCAACCGGGCCCACGTTGAGCGGGCCAAGGATCGCGTTGGCGCCAAGCGGGGGGACCTGCCGGCGCAGAAGGTCGCTTACGAACGCATCCACGAGGGACGCGCCATTCAGATCCTGCACGTGGGCCCCTACAATACGGAAGATTCGGACATCCAGCGCCTCCAGGAGTACGCCCGCGAGCACGGCCTCAAACTGAACGGCCCCCACCACGAGGTGTACTTGTCCGACCCGGGCCGCACGGCGCCGGAGCGGCTACGCACGATCCTGCGGGCGCCCATCGCCTAGCAGTCGGACTGGGTCAAGAAAGGGGGTGAGTCGGGCACCTGCTGTCTTGCGACCTGGCAAACAAGTGCCGCGCGCCACCCGTTTCCGAATCATCTTTCGATGATCATCCCGGTTTTTTCCTCTTCCAATGCAAATCCGCAGAGTGCATTGGCCTCTGGTGTTGTTGATCCAGCCAAGTTCTCACCGATGACTGGGTCTGGAAGACGAGTAGGTCGCGTCTTCCCCGAGATGGCGGTGGGCCGCCGAAGCGACCACCTCCTGCTGTGTCGGGCGGGCCACTTGATGTTTGCGGGAAGGGGTTCCTGCACCCGGCGAGAAGGTACGCGGGCCCCAGGCGGGCGGCACAGGACGCCCGGTTACAGGCCCGCCCACCGCGCCGCCACGGCTTGGATGTGGCCTTCGGCATCAAGGGTGAAGCGCGTGGCACCGGTCACGCCACGCTGGGTGCGCCACGTGACGCTCACATCGGTGGCGCCGCGGGCCAGGTGGCCGATCACTTCGAGGGGGCCCAATTCGGCGAGGACCCGCTGGAGCGCGGGCCCCTCCAACGCGCGGCCGTTGACCTTGCCCGCCACCTGCTGGGGGGACGCCATGAATGCTTGCACGGCGGACGGCAGGGGCGCGGGCGCGGGCCCCGCGCCTCCGGCTGGCGGAGCGGTCATGAAGCCGGGTGGGGCACCATGTGCTCGAGGGCGACAGATAAGGTGAATTCCTGGCCGGCCGGCGCGGCCAGCGGCTGGCACCAACCGCCGCCGGCGGATTTGGTGGCGCAGGCACCCATGCTCGACATCAGGCCCGACACCCGCTGCCGGCTCAAGGGGGCATCGGTGCGGCGCCAGGGAGCGCTGCTGTGGGCTCCGCCTGGCTACCCCATCGGCTTGATCTGCCCGACCTCGATGATGTAGCCGTCTGGATCGCGCATGTAGCAGCGGTACTCGCGCTCGCGGTCGGTGGGGGGCGTCAGGAAATCGGCGCCGCGCTCATTCCACAGCTTGTACATCTGCTCGATGTCGGCCACGCGGAGGTTCAGGAATGAACTGACCTTGTTGGGATCGGCGGGCGGGGCCAGGGTCACGGTGGGTTTGTCGTGCGTGGGCCCGCCGCCGATGTTGAGGACCACCCAGGTGTTGGCCAATTGGATGATGGTCGGCTCCCCCTGCATGACCACCTCGCCGCCAAGCACCCCCTCGTAGAAGCGGCGCGAGCGCGCGATGTCCTTGACGGTCAGGAAATGCGTCACAACGAAGCCTTCGGCGGGGGCGGGCAGTTTGCTCATGTCCATGGTGGCACCGAGCCGCCATGCCGTTGCCGGGTTATCAGGGGGGCGTGTCTGGGTGGAGGGATGGCTAACAGGCGCCGGCGCGGCCTGTCGAGGCCCGTCCGGCGGCCGTCTGGCCGGGCCCGCCAAAACCCCCTTCTCCCGTAGGCTCATCCAAACCCCATGTTCCGCGCCCCGGGCGTCGCCTTGGCCTTTGTTCTGGTCCTGCTTCTGGCGGGCTGCACGTCACCCGAGGCGGCGCCTGCGGACACGGCCGAGGGCGAGGCGGGTCCCGCGCCGTGGTCCCCGACGCCGTTGGGACTGGAGGCGGCCGACTGCTTCGAGGGCGGCGGCCACAGCGTCCACCCGAAGTTCCTCAACCCGCTGCCGGAGCCGTGGCGCCCTGCGGACATCCTTGACGATGTGGGTGAGCAACTGGTCTACTCGGAGGTCCCGGACCCGATGCGGCCGATCCCCGAGCGGGGCAACACGATGGGCAATTACCATGCCAGCGTGGTGTGTGAGTCGTGGCGGGTGGACGGCGAGGAGCGCGACGGACTGATGTTCGGGTTTGTCGGCATGAAGGTGGAGACCCCCGCCTTCGGGGAGGCCGGCCCGTCGCACGAATACCTGGTCACGGTGGTGGCCACCAGCGACGATGATGTCGCGGCGGCGCTGGCGGCCGGGGGCATCCACCCGATGATGTCGTCGGCGACGGTTGAGGGCCGGGTGGACGGGGCGGGCGACCTGTTGGACATCCACATGGAAACGGATCACAACGGCGTGTACGACTCGGTCTTCCAGCGCACCGATCGGGGGGATCTGCACGCGCCGTGGGTGCGGCTGTGGTTCCAGCATGAAAACGACAATGGCACGTTCTCGCCGGTGTCTCTGGATTTGCACTCGACGGGCGGCGTCCACTTCGCGGCCGAGGGCCAGGGGTATTTTTCCCACGTGGGCACGCACCACCATTGGCCGCTGCCGGGGGCGTACGGGCACACGGCGGCGCTGGGTTACGACGGCTTCGACCGCACCTGGTCGTGGGGGCCGGCGCCGGCGGTCTACCTGGATGAGGCGTACGATCATTGACGGGCTCGGCCGCGTCCGGCTGCCCGGGTGTCAGCCGGGTGGCCGCCCGATTGCCACTTAAGCACATCCTTAAGCATTACCCGTCGTAGACATTTAGGCAGATGCTTAACCAAGGGTCGGCCCAACTCGACCAGACGTTCCAGGCGCTCGCCCACCCGGTACGCCGCGCCATCGTGGAACGCCTCGCCGCCGGACCGGCCACCGTCAGCGAACTCGCCGAACCCCACGCCATGAGCCTGCCCGCCATCTCCCAGCACCTGCGCGTCCTCCAACGCGCCGGACTGCTCGAACAGCAACGCGACGGCCGACTCCGACGCTGCACCCTCGCCGCAGCCCCCCTGGCCGACGCCTTCGGATGGCTCGTCCGCTACCGGATCTTCTGGGAAAGCATCCTCGACCACATCCAGGAGGAAGTCGAATCATGAACACCAACGCCCCACCCAGCCTCGCCATCGAACGCACCATGAAGGCCCCCGCCAAGCGCATCTACAAAGCCTTCCTCGACCCCGCCATCCTCGTCCAATACCAGACACCCCCCGGCACCGAAGCCATCTACGGCGCCTTCACCGCACAAGTCGGCGCCGAAAACAAATACCAATTCAAGAGCGGCGAACAAGTCATGCCGTTCAAGATCAAGTTCCTCGAACTCGTCGAATACACCACCATCCGCCACACTTACGCCTTCGACATGGAAGGCCCCATGGGCGTCGACATGGAAATTCTCATCACCCTCGAAGAAAACGGCGACGAAACCCTGGTGCGCTTCCAACAATGGGGCATCCCCGAAATGATCCCCGCCGACAAGGCCGCCGAAGGCTGGCAAAGCATGCTGGACCGGCTCGCCGCCCTCGTCGAAGCCTAGCAGCGGCGCCCAAAATCGAGCCACACACGGCAGCCAATCGACCTGCCCCTGTGCCGCGCGCCGTTCATTAGCCTCGGCGCCCATGGCCAACCATGTCGAAACGGAGTGCCTCGAATTCTGGCCGTCATTATACCATTAATGTAGCGCTGGTGGCGGTGGTTCTGGCAGCAGGCCTGGCTGGCTGCACCGAGGCCCCCGCTTCAGGCGAGGCCCCCGGGGCGGGCGCGACGCTGCTCGCTCAATCCGTCGCAGGCCTGGAGGCGCCCCAGCCGAGCGCAGGGACACAAACCCTGCGCTGGACCGGCGACTGCGCCTCCAACTGCTCGGCCCTTTCGTTCCAACTGGATATCCCCGCCGGTTCGCCTCTGCGCCTGGAAGCGAGTGTCACGTGGGCCTACAGGCCAGTCGACCACCACGTGCACGCCTACAGCTCCTCGCTCACCCACACCGCCGCCGGTGACACGCCCGTCGCGCCGGCCACGAACCTGTACTTCTCCTCCGTGACCCTTTGGGACGAGCCCATTTCCGGTAACTACGAGTTGCGGCTCCATCCGGCCACCTCCGTTGCTGTCCCCTTCGAAGCGATCGTCCAACTGGAAGCCCCCCCGCAACCGGACGCCAACGGCGACTTCCTGCCGAACCTCGGCGCGCTCGTGCCCGCCCACCTCGCCATCTACGACCAGGGCATCGTTTTGCCCGGCCCCCGCATGCCGGTTACGGGTTGCCAGGTTCCCGAAACGATCGAGCAAGGCTCCACCCGCTGCCTGCGCTTCTCGAGTGGCTTCACCAACACGGGCACCGGCGACCTGCAAGCCTACCTGGAATCGCCCACCGAGGTGGACGGGCAGTGGATCCAGATCATCGAGACAGCCGACGGACAGCGGGAACAACCCGCGGGCATCGCGCGGTTCCACCCCAGCCACAGCCACTTCCACTACGAGGGTGCTCTGGAAGCCACGGTGTACGAGTACGATTTGGATCACTTCCTACGCGGCGAGGCCATCAGCGCCGGCCGCAAAACCGGTTTCTGCTTCGAAGACTGGGGACTTTCCCAGCCGGGCGCCGCGGGCACCAGCCAAGGCGGCTTCCGCTGCCTGGAAGGCGAACAACCCCTGCCCGTCGAACTCGTCGAGGCAACCATCGACCCGAACATGGGCGTCTCCGCCGGCTGGTACGACCTCTACATGCACTACCTCCCCGACCAATACGTCGACATGGCCGGCGTCCCCGATGGCGTGTACGAATTGGTTAACGTCGCCGACCCCGACGGCACCCTCGCCGAATCGGATGTTTCCGACAACGAGGCCAGCGTGGTCTTCAAGCTCACCGGCAACGACGTGGAAATCCTCGGCACCCCCGAAGAATTGCAGGCCGCCGCCTAGACCGCGGCACCCGAGCCCCCAGCGACGAATGGCCAGCCCGGCCACGCCCCCGCCCGACGCGGTGGGCCTGCCCCAGCTAAGCCCGAGTGCCGGCCACCACCAAAACCGGCGTCCCCTCAACCCCCACAACCTCGTGCTCGACCCCCCGCAGCGACGCCCGGACAGCCTCCATCCCCTCATCAATCCCCAGCACTCGGTGGCGCCGCGGCCAACGCGCCCAATCCTCCACGTGCGCCTGGCCAATGGCATAGCTGCCATCCGGGGCAACCCACCAGCGCACATGGTGACGCACGCCCCAAAACCGGTGCTCCCCCACGCGCTGCAAAGACACATCGTGCCGCCGCCACACGCCACCAAAAGCATTCCAGCGCGCCCGGGCACCCACCGGCCGCCAGCCGTCCAGCCAAGGCACGCCGCCGACGGCCAGGATGTTATTGCGCGAACGCCGACAGAAACGACGACCCCCCACGACCGCCTCAGGGTGGGGACAGCGACCAACGCGGGTGCTGAAAATGGGGAAGGCGAAGGAGCGACCCGCCGCACGGATCGCCGTATGCGCCACTTCACGCTTCACGAGCGGCCGACGCCTTCGCTAGTTATGGGTGGTCGGGCCGGGGCGGTGCTGCACGGCCTTGAGCCAATGCCCCGGTTGGCGGGACTCGGGTCGCGGGACGACCGGCGCCTGACGAGGCCGGTGCGGCGCCCTAGCTTACAGGCCGGGGTCGCGATGCGACGGCCGGAGGGCCGTCGGGCAGCCGGCGTCCCGGGAAGGGACGCGCAGCGAACAAATAGCGGGGGGTGGATTTGAACCACCGGTCTGCGGGTTATGAGCCCGCCGGGATCTCCTGGCTACCCCACCCCGCTATGGTGTGTGGACAAGGCTGCGCCACTCGGGTCCCCTTTAAGAGCGCACCGGTCAGCGTGGCGGGTTTGCAGGTTTTGCCCTACGCGAAACTTCATTGGCTGGGCCGGTGTGGACGCGCCTATGCCCCTCGGCCCGTTCGTGGCTTCCGAGGTGGTTGGTTGGCTCTTGGGCGCGCTGCTGATGACAGTGTTGGCAGCGTGGCTCGTGCGTCTTGACGGGCGCAGTCCGGTGAACCGCGCGTTTGCGGTTCTGTTGCTGGTGTTGGCGACGGCGAATGTAGCGAGCGCGCTGTTGTATGGCGGCGAGCGTCTTGTTTCGCTGTGGCTGTATCCGTTGGCGCTGATCGCGCTGCCGTTTGCGACGTTGTACTTTGTCGGCGTTTTCCGCTCGGCCCGCGTGAACGGGCGCAGCCACCCGTTGCTTTTGGCGTTGAACGCGGCCGTCTGCGCGGTGCTGGCTGCGATCTTTGTCCTGGCACCCGGGTTGTTCTGGCCGGCGCCGGGCTCGGTGGCGTTCGGTCCGCTGTTCGTCGTCGTTGGCGCGGGGTACCTGGTTTCGGCCGTGGTGGCCTTGCAGCTCGGCCTTGACTACTTGCGTGCCCCGAAGGGGCCGGAGCGGCGGTCGCTGATCGTGATGTCTCTGGGTTTCTCGTTCCTGCCCGGTTATGTGGCGGCGCAGGAAATCCTGTTCATCGATGTGTTGGCCCAGCAGGCGGTGTCGGACTTCGGCTTCCTGACCCATGTCCTCGCGGTCATGTCGGTTGGGCCGCTGGTGGTCCTGTTCGGGTCCTTGGTGCGCGCCGCGTGGACCACGGGCGACGAGGAGGTGAAGCAGGACCTGAGCCGGTTCCTGCTGGTTTTCCTCGCGCCGCTGGCGGCAGTGGCGGCGCTCTTCGGGTTGTACGCCCTGGGCGAGAACTACTTGGCGGCGTCGACCGGCATTGAGGGCGCCTGGACGGTGGCGTTCCCCGTGTTTGTCGGGTATGGCGTGCTTCGCCACCGGCTGGCCGGCGTGGATGCCCGTTCACAAGTGGTGGTTCCGTCGCTGTTGGTGATCGCAGCTCTGGGACTCTTGGCGTTCCTCGTCACGCGGGTCGTCGAGGACATGGGCGTTGGCGTCAACGCGGAGGTCGTTGGACTCGCGGCGGCGGCCCTTTTGGTGCCTTGTTGGCCGTTGTGGCATCGCATGGCGCAGCGCGTCGTGCAGAGGTGTCTTGAGCCGGAGCCGCCGTCGGCGGGACCCGCGTGCGGGACCAAGCGTTCATGAGCGGTTCCCCGGTGGGCGCGGGCATGCAAGGACCCGCTGGGGCCGGATCGAACGCACGACACGGCGTCGCCTGGATGATCGCGGGCACGGCCGGCGAGGGGCTTGAATCGGGGGGCGAAGCGTTCTCGCGGGCGCTGGCGTCCGCCGGCTACCGGCCCACGACGCAGCGGGACTTCCCAAGCCGGATTCGGGGCGGCGACACGACGTTCACGGTGCGCTTGACGCCGGAGGGCCGGCTCTGCCCGCCGACGACGATCGATTTGGCGCTGGCGTTCAACCAAACGGTTTTGCCCCGCATCGACGCGCGCTTGGACGAGGCGAGCCTGCTGCTTCTCGATGAGGGCGTTCAGAATTTCGTGTCCACGAGCGGCGCCCGCGTTGAGGCGTTCCCATTCACGGCGCTGGCGGAACAGGCCGGCGACAAGCGCGTGAAGAACGTGGTGGCTCTCGGGGCCTCGACGGCTGTGCTTGGCGTCGACTTGGCCGGTGTGGCCGATTCGGTGGCGGCGCAGTTCGAACATAAGGGCACGGAGGTGGTGGAGCGCAACCGGCGGGCGCTGCAACTCGGGTTTGACGAGGCGGTGTCGCGTTTTGGCGGCGTGCTGTTTGCGGCCCCGGAACCCTCGTCTGGGCCGGCCCTGTTTCTCTCTGGCAACGAGGCGGCGGCGCTCGGTGCGCTGGCTGCCGGCTGCCGGATCGCCGCGGCGTACCCGATCACGCCGGCTAGCGATGTGTTGGAGTACCTGACGCCGCGGCTGCAGCAACTGGGCGGCGCGGCCCTGCAGATGGAGGATGAGATGGCGGCGCTCAACGCGTGCCTGGGCGCGGGTTTTGCCGGCGCCAAGGCGCTGACGGCAACGTCGGGCCCGGGGCTGGCGCTCATGACGGAGACCGTGGGGCTGGCCGGTTCGACGGAGACCCCGGTGGTCATCCTGGATTGCCAGCGGCCGGGGCCCAGCACGGGCATGCCGACCAAGCACGGCCAGGAGGACCTGTGGCACATGATCCAGGGCGGCAGCGGCGAGTTCGTCCGCGTGGTGCTGGCGCCGACGGATGTCGCCGATGCTTTCCACGCCACGAGCGAGGCGTTCCGGCTGGCGGAGCACTTCCGTTGCCCTGCGTTCGTCGCGCTGGACCAGCAGTGCAGCTTGTTCAAGCAGACCGTGGC
>JBFJYU010000079.1:0-11274 GCA_041622435.1 Thermoplasmatota archaeon
CACTGCGTTCGCGTCACTCCCACCGCGCTTGCCTGCAAGCAGGCCAGCGCTCGCGGGAGCACACCTTCGCTTCGCTCAGCTTTACTCCCAATCCGACGGCCGCGCAAGCGCGACCGCCATCTGGGGAGTAGCGCTCCCTCTGGTCGCCCTACTCCCAATCTTGGGCGTACTGGAGGTTCTCGAACTCCTCTTCAACAGAGAACTCGGTGCCACGGCCCTCGCGCATGTGCTCGCCAGCGGCGAACTCCAAATCCATGGTCAGCTCACGCAAAAGCCCATCCAAGGTGGCGGCCCGCAACTCCTTGTCGCCTTCAGTCTCGCTCCAGATGATGGCTTGGTAGCCACCATGAGGCGTGCGGCTGATCTCCACGCGGGCAAGCGGTTCTTCCATGGCAGACGGCGCTGGAATGGAAGCCCTATTTAACGATTCGGACACACTCGATGTTCGCCCGGGATCCCCACACCGCAGCGCGGCCCCCGCAACCGAGGTGCGCCGGCGTCGCCCGGCACCCAGCGCCGGGTCATATCGGTGAAATAGGGGAAATCGGGTATCGGCCGTTGGTGCGGTCAAAGGGTGGAAGAGTCAGTGTGGTGCTGACTCTCTTTCTGGTACTCAGCGTTGGATCAAGCGGATGCCTCGGCGACGACATCTGGCGAGAACCGTTTGCCTGGCGAGTCGCCCTCAACGAGGGTGAAAACGCCGACGCGGCCCAAGCGTTCGCCAACGCGATCGCCGACCTGGCGGACCAGAGCGGCGAGGAGGGCCAGATCGTCATCGACGACGCCACGGCCCTGCCGGACAACATCGTGTTCCAGAACCTGAAGGAGTTCCTGAACCGCCAAAGCCCCGGCTCCGGCGATCAGTTCCAGGAGGGCGTGCGCGTCATCACGGACAACTCCACCCAGACGTACGCGACCCTGACGGGCGAGGCCGCAGCCGCGTATGCACAGGCGGCCGGGCCGCTCGTGGGTACGACCGAACCACTGGAGATCCCGGTGGCCGAGCGCACGACGCGCGTGCGCTTCGTCATCGACGTGGTCCTTGTCCAGGAGCCCCCGGAGGGGCAGGACAACGACTCACCCGTGGGTACCGTCGAGGTTCGCCTCTTCAGCCCCGACGGCGCCGAGCGTGCCCATTACGTGATTGACCGCACGCGGCAAATTCGCGACGAGTTCATCACGGGCACCTACGGCGACCGGAGCGAAGTGCGCGAGCACCTAGGTGGAACCTGGGTAGCCGAGGTCCACGCCGACGCCGAGGGAAGCTGGTCGCTGGTCGCCGAGGCCTACGAGCCGGAATACGACGACTACGAGTTCTGGCAGTTCTGGCGCGCCGACCGACGGGAGGTGACGACGTGAAGAGCCGTCGTGAGGCGCACGCCGCCCGGCGCGCAGCCGGCGCCCTGGCGCTGACCTCGCTGAGCGCTGGCGGCGACGCGGACGGTGGCCGCAGCGACCTGATCGAGCGCGTCGGCGAAACGGTCGCCAGGAACCCCCGCAAGATCGTCGCGGTCTTCCTGGTCCTGTTCTTTGCTTCCCTGCCCGCCCTGTACAACCTGACGTCCTTCATTTCCATTTACGAGTTGCTGCCGACGGGCGACTACTTCGACGCCAACTTCGTGCTCAACCAGGAACTCGGCGCCGACAACGTGATGTTCGTCTACACGACGGGCAACGACGGCAACCAGGTGACTTCGCCCGCCTCGCTGCGCGAGCAAGAGCACCTGATGAAACGGTTCGAAGAGGTGCCTTACGTCACCGCCACGGTTTCACTTCCAGGTCTTGTCAAAGCAATGAATTTGCTCGTGACAGGTGAAAACGAACTTCCTCCTGATAACGCGCGCGGCAATGAACAGATGAAGTTCCTGTTCGAGCAGGCCCTGACGCTCTACGGTGAGACGCTCATCTACGACAACGTCCTGTCGCGCAACCACCAGGCGGGCATCCAGCTCGTCATCATGGAGAAGGGGCACGACCTGCAGGTCTACCGTGACTGGCAGGCGGAGATGAAGACGCTCGGCCTCGAGCTCGACGAGAACAACCCGTACCACACGCAGACGACCAACGAGCCGATCAGTATCGACGTGATCTACGGCACGCTGGACACGGTCGCCATCGCCGAGGGCCCCTTGTGGATCCTGGCGGCGCTGATCGTGGCGTCCATTTCCGCGTTCACGGTGCTGCAAAAACGGGTTTTCGAAACCTTCCTGGCGCTCTTCGTGCTGGCGGTCGCCATTTCGGTGACGATCACGGTCGGCTTCGTCGTGGGCGTCCATTTCAACATGCTGTCGATGCTGCTGATCGCCCTCATCCTGGGCGCCGGCATCGACTACGCCATGCACGTGATTGCCCGCTACCTGGAGGAACGGGAACTGGGTTACGGCGTGCAGGAGTCGATCATCCAGTCGGCCCGGCACGTGGGCTCGGCGCTGTTCATCACCACGGTCACCACGGTGGCCGGCTTCGTTTCCCTTTACTTTAGCCGCATTCAGGCCATCGGCCAGTTTGGTATCATGGTCGGTGCCGGCATGCTCACCGCCTACCTGGCGTGCATCCTGCTACTGCCGGCGATGCTCATGCTGCACGACCAGCGCATGGTCCGCAAGGGCAAGCGCCACGACGAGGATCCCAATGCGACGCCGGAGATCCGTGAGGCGCGGCGCAAGGCCCTGGAGAAGGAGTTGCGCGAGAAGCAGCGCAACACCGCCATGGGCCGCATGGCAGAGTCCAACCAGAAGCACCCAATCCTGATTCTCGCCGTGTTCGGCGTGGTGATCACGGGCATGGTGGCCACCGTCGCCGTGAAGGGCGTCGACATCTGGGGCGGGTCGTTCATCAACCCCCCAATCCTGGACAAGGACAGCTACTCGATGCGCGTCTTGAGCGACATCGACGAATCGGTCGGCATCCCTGTTGAGGTGGCCGTGGTGGTGCGCGGCGACATGACGCAGCCGGCGAGCCTCGACTACCTCGAACGCATCGAACAAGAGATGTCAGGGCGTTATGCGTGCCCCGACGCCGACGGCGACGGGCAACCGGCTGAGTTGGACGATGACGATTCGGGCGTCTGTACGGATTACGAGCAACGGGACCACGGCATCAGCAATGGCATGAGCACCGTCGGGATCGTGAAGCTGTTCTACCCCACGCTGGGCATGCCTTCGACGCTGCAGGATGACCAGTGGGACATGGACAGCAACGGCGACGGCGACCAGGACTCCTGCCCGGGCGACCAGCAGCCGTGCCCCGACGGCATCCCCGACACCCAGGCTGCGCTGCGCCAGTTCTACGACCGGCTCTACGAGTTGCCGACGGTGCTGGGTGTCATGAACCGGGTGCTGTCAGTCGATTACGACTACGGTGTGGTGCGCTACAACTTCGCGCCCCAGCCGAATGGTTCGCCGGACCAGGGCGAGTCCCTTGGCACGGACATGGACAACTACCGCGTCGAGTACGCTGCTGTGCTGGAGGACGTGGCCCTGGTGCAGGCGGAGTACGACGCGCAGGGACGCGAGTACCCCGAAACCCTGGTTCCCACCGGCCTGCTCGCCTCCGCCATCGCGGTCAACGACGCCATCAGCCGGGGCAACTCGCTGTCAACGTACATGATGCTCGTCACCACGTTCGTCATGATTTTCATGTTCTGGCGCCGCGTGGCTCCCACGATGATCACCATGATCCCGGTGCTGCTGTCGATCGGTGTGCAGTACTTCATCGTCAGCGCCATGGGTTACGAGATCACGTACGTGTCGCTCATTCTGACTGGCATGGCACTCGGCATCGGTATCGACGATGCGGTTCACTTGGTGTCACGATTCAAGGAAGAAATGACACACGGGCGGCGCCCCCGTGAGGCGGCCATCCTGGCCAACTCGGAGATTGGGCGCGTGCTCGTGGCCACCACGGTCACGACGCTGGCGCCGTTTGTGGTCATCACGTCGAGTGTGATCGTCTGGGCGCAAAACACGGCCATGATGACCATCCCGACGCTGACCAGTGCGCTGCTGGCAACGATCTTCCTGCTGCCGGTCCTGCTGCGCTGGCACGGCGAGCGTTGGCCCAACGCCTGGGTGACCAAGGTCGACCTGCGCCGCGCGGGCCTGGACGCCATCCCCGGCTCCGAGCCGGCCAAGGGACCGGCCAACGCCAGCTCCGCGTCAAAGACTACTTGAGCCCGCCGCCAGTGGCAGTCGTCGTGGACGTTGCACCCGCCGAGAACACCGCCGGACCCCTTGGGGCATCCGACCCAGGCAGCGACGAGGCCCCGCGCGAGACCGTGTCGGTCTACTACAGTGGGCACGACCTGCGGGCCACGTACACGCGGGAGAACACGGAGCGACGCCGCCAGTCGAGCCACACGCTGCGCAGGTTCCTGACAACCAAGCAGGACAAGGAGTGCCTGAACAAGTTCGTGCGGTTGCGCGAGCAGTTTGAGGTCGCCAACAACGACGATGTTGTCTTGCTGTACGCGCGCATGAAGATCGATGAGGGCAAGGCGGACGAGTTGGACCCCCGCCTGCTGGAGTTGGCGAAGGCCACCGAGATCAAGGAGCGCAACGGGCCGTTCGACCCCAAGTAGGCGCGCCCCGGCCCCCACACCCTTCAAATACAAGACCCCCGTCGGCCGGCCTGCCTCTCTACCGTTCATCGCGTCCCCGGATCGACAGACCGGACGCCGCGCCGGGTGAGGCACCCGGAGGTCAATAGATGAAGCGACCACGCAAGGTCATGCGCTACTGCGCTGGCCAATGCAAGAAGCACACCGAGCACGACGTTGAGCGTCTGCGCAAGAAGAGGGCCAGCGAACTGGCCTGGGGTCAGCGCCGTTTCCGGCGTGTCACCGCGGGTTACCGTGGTTTCCCCCGTCCCAAGCCCGAGGGCCGTGAAAAGCCCACCAAGCGCATCACGTTGCGCTACAAGTGCACCGCGTGCACATACCAGCACCAGCCGGCGGCGAAGCGGTCGAAGCGCTTCGAGTTGACGGAGTGATTACCATGGCAACGATTCGTTCCCACTTCCTGAAGGTCCGCTGCGGCGACTGCAGCAATGAGCAGGTCATCTTCAACCGCCCCGCGAGCATGGTCAAGTGCCAGGTTTGCGGCGCGACACTCGCTGAGCCCCGCGGCGGCGAGGGCCTGGTGAAGGCCGAAGTGCTCGCCAAGCTCGAGTAGCTGAAACGCTACGTCCTTTTCCTTCCCCCTCAACCCGACCCTTGTTTTGCTGTTTTAGTGCTTGAGCGACGGCTTCGCCAAGAGGCGGCGGCCCAGCGTTGTGGGGTCGGCCGAGGGCCCGTTTCGACGACACATCCCGCGACCATCCTTTTAAATGAAAGGCTCTCCTCGCCGACGTCAACAGGTGGACGAATGGCCAAGACCAGGGAATTCCCGGAGGAAGGCGAACTTGTCGTCGGTACAGTTCGCGAGGTGCAGAATTTTGGCGCCTTCATCACGCTGGAAGAGTACCCTGGCAAGGAGGGTTTCTGCCACATCCGCGAGGTCGCGGCCGGCTGGGTCAAGCGCATCCGTGACCACGTCCGGGAAAAGCAGCGCGTCGTGTGCAAGGTCCACGGCGTCAACCCCCAGAAGGGCCACATTGACCTCAGCCTGAAGTCGGTCAACGACCACCAGCGCCGGGAAACGATTCAGGTCTGGAAGAACGAACAGAAGGCCGACAAGTTCATGGAGATCATGGCCGAGCGTCGCGAGACGACGGTTGAGGCCCTCATGGAGGAGTTCGGAAACAAGCTCGTTGAGGTCTTCGGTGCCCTGTACCCCGCCTTCGAGGAGGCGGCGGAGTACGGCGAGGGCGTCTTCAAGGACGAGGGCCTGACCGGCGACTGGGTTCCCGGCTTCGTCGAGTTCGCGTCGGAGAACATCGCCGCGAGCTTCGTTGAAATCTCCGGCTTCGTGGATGTCCAGAGCAGCGCGCCCGACGGCGTGCAGCGCGTGGGCAAGGCCCTTGAGGCGGCCGAGGAGTCCGAGTTTGACGATGTCGCCATTGAGGCGGCCTACCTGGGTTCGCCCCACTACCGCCTGACCATCAAGGCGCCCGATTACAAGATCGCGGAAGAGGAGTTGAAGAAGGCGGCGGACCGCGCCGTGGCGGCGATCAAGGCCGCGGGCGGAAGCGGCGCCTTCCACCGCGAATTGGAGGCCAAAAAGTGAGCGGGGCCCGAGCCCTGTGCTCGGCAGTGCAGGGAGGCAACGACAACCCTGCGGCGATGCGTTGCGGCGAGCGCGCCGGCTGGCGCCGGGGGACCCGGCTGTGAGCCGCGTCCTCCTCAAGCGGTGTTCCGGTTGCTCGGAGTACACGCTCCAGGAGACCTGCCCCCACTGTGGTTCTCCCGCTCATCCGAATCGGCCCGCACGGTTCAGTCCCGAGGACACCTATGGCGCTTACCGGCGAAAGCTCAAATTCGGTGAGACCCACGACAAGGGCGGTTCCTGATGGAAATTGTCCGTTTCGTTGACCATGTTGTGCCCAAGAAGGCCAAGCGCCTGATTTTCGTTGAGGGCCTGCCCGGCGTTGGTAATGTGGGCAAGCTGGCAACCCAGCACTTGGTTGATGTTCTTGGAGGGCAGCTCTGGGCCGACATCTTCAGCCACGACTTCCCGCCGCAGGTGACCGTCCAGGAGGATGGCACGGTTCGCCTGGTGCGCAACCAGTTATGGTTCGTGAAGTCGGCGGCCGGCGGCGCGGATGTTGCACTGCTGACCGGTGATTTCCAGCCTTTGTCCAGCGAGGGGCAGTACGCCCTTGTTGAGTCAATTTTGGACCGCTTGGAGGCGCTGGGCTGCAAGGAACTGTACACGCTGGGCGGCTATGGCCTCGGCGTGGCCGTGGAGGCGCCCGAAGTCTTGGGCGCCGGCACCGACCTGAAGGCCGTGGCCAAGCTGCGCGAGGCGGGCGTCAAGTTCGCCGAGGAGGACCCGGCCAACGGGATCATCGGCGCCAGCGGTTTGTTCCTTGGCCTGGGCATGATGCGCGGCATCCGCGGCGCTTGCCTGATGGGCGAAACCAGCGGTTACCTGGTTGATCCCCGCTCCGCCCGCGCGGTGTTGGAAGCCCTGATGCGTGTCACGGGCCTGGAGGTCGGATTGGACGACCTGGAGACGAAGGCCCGCGAGATTGACCAGATCACGCGGCAACTGCAGGACCCGGACGCGGCGGCCGCCGCTGCCGGACAGGAGTCCGATCTGCACTACATCGGGTAGGCATCACGCGGCCTGCCGTGCAGCCGTGGCCGGGCGGCTGATTCGCCACCCGGGCGGGGCATAATACGAGGCCGATGTCCATTGCCCCTGCGGATCTCCTGGTTCTGGACGCCGCACCGGTCGGGCCTAGCCAGGCTGCATTCCCCTGGGATGCCAGGGCGTACGTGGACGCGGACCGGCGTGCGAGATGGTGGCGGCGGCCTCGCCGCTTGGCCGCAGCAGGGTCCGGCGTCGTGCCAACGCCCCCGGCCCCGCTATCCCCATCTGGCGGCCCGCAACGGCCCAGCCGGCCCATCGTCACCCCCAACGGGGCCCGCACAACCTCATCGGGAACGGGACGCCTTTATGCCAAATCGTCCTTCACGACGCAATGGCGCTCCAGCAGGCGGTCAAGCGTGGAAAGACCGCCAGATTCAACGAGATCGTCAACATCCTGCTCCGCAACGACTTCTGGGGCCTCCTAAGGGAGATGCTCCTGCCGCGCGCGCCGGACGCGATGCCTGATGGCGTCGAGCCCGCCCCGGTGCGCATGCGCAAGATCTTGGAGGAGCTGGGTCCGACGTTCATCAAGATCGGCCAGTTGCTTGCGACGCGGCCCGACCTCGTCCCGGCCGAGTACGTCGAGCAGTTCAAGCAACTCTACGACGGCACCGAGCCCAGCCCCTACGAAGAGGTTCGACAAGTCGTCAAGGAACAACTCGGCCAAGAGATCGAAGAGATCTTCACCACGTTCGAGAAGAAGGCGCTCGCCAGCGCCAGCGTTGGGCAGGTGCACCGCGCCACGCTGAAGGATGGCCAAGAAGTCGCGGTCAAGGTTCAGCACGTGGGCATCGAGGACGCGATGCTGATGGACTTCGAGATCCTGCGCGGCCTTGTTACCTTCATTGAGAAGACGTTCGCCGCCAGCCGCGTTTGGCAGCCGACCGCGCACCTGGAGGAACTGCGCCTCATGCTGGAGCGCGAACTGGACTACCGGTTCGAGGTCAAGAACACCCAGCGCGTGTCGAATAATTTCCGCCACGATGACGCCGTAAAAATCCCCGAAATGTACACGGATTTTTGCTCCAAGCGCGTCATGGTGATGGAGTTCATCAAGGGCATCAAATTCAAGCACGTTGACGCCCCCGAAATGGCCGGCATCGACCGCAAGAACGTGGCCAAAATTGTTACGCATTCGATGGCGAAGCAGATTTTCATTGACCGGTTCTTCCACGCGGACCCCAGCCCGGGGAACATGATGATCATGCACTCGAACCAGGTTGTGTTCCTGGACTTCGGGGCGGTCGGAATGGTCACCGAGCGCCGTTCCAAGGCGATTCTGCAATTGATCACGGGCATCGCCAAGGCGGATGTGGAATCAACCAGCGAGGCGATCGTTGACCTGTGTGACGTCTTCGGCGAGGTGGATCAGAAGCGCTTCGTCACGGACGTCGAAAAGGTGCTTGATTTCTTCGAGCGCGAGCAAGTCAGTGTTGCTGATCCACGCATCATGGAGATGATTCTGGAATTGGCCAGACAGCACAAGATGCTGCTGCCGCCGGATTTCATGTTGATTACGCGCAGCCTGTTCCAATTCGACGGTTTCTGCCGCGATCTCGACCCTGATTATGAGATCGTGAGTATTCTGGAGCCCTTCGTCGGGCAGATGATCTGGAAGAACATTTCCAGCCCGAAGAAGCAGAAGGAATTGGTGGAGGAGACGTTTGGCGAGTTGTTGAAATTCGCGCGCACGTTCCCCCATGCTCTGAATACGTTGGTGCGCAAGGTTGAGCGCAACGAGTTGTCGACGCGCATCGAGGTCTCGGGCCTGGAGGGCTGGAAAGCCAGCCAGGGTCGCACGGCGCTGAAGATGGCGTTCACCATCATGATGTCGGCGCTCTTGGTTGGCCTTGGTATCGTCTACGCCGGCCCGAACGCCGAGATGGCGGCGCAGTACCTGTTCATTGCGACCGTGATTCTGGTGTCGTGGACCCTCGTGTTGATCTTGTGGTCCGAGGGTTTCAAGGGGAACCGGGAGTAGGGCTGCCAGTTTCAGGGATCCGGGGTGCCCGGAGGCGTGCAGCGCCGCGGCCCCGGGATCAGGATAGCGCGACTAGCGGCGGCTAGGCGGGACGGCGGCAGTGTGGCGCGAGTCGCTTCGGGGCTGCGTTTCGGTCCCGCCGGGCCTCGAACGCCAGCCCTGACCCATGGACGATCGTTGGGTTTTGTTTGGTGGTCGGCTCGGCCGAGGCGATGCAATTTTTGGTCCGAGAAAGCCAACAGCCGTCTGGGTATTGCTGCATCGGAAACAATTTCTGTATCCAACCCAGCCAATTTCAAATGGTTTGGAAGCAAAAAACCATGACTAGCACAAAAACAACCGTTGTGGCGGGCGCCCTACTACTCATACTAGTGGTGCCCCATGGCGTCGCCACGCACCAAGGAGCGAATCAAGCGCTCGGCTTGGATAGCGCCATCGGCCATGGAAACAACAATCAGGCCAACGGAATGTCGTCGTGGATCGGTTCCGGGTCAGACAATCTGGCCGGCGGCAAGGAAAGCGTTATCGGAGGTGGTGAGAACAACGACGCGCGCGGCGAGCAAAGCGTCGTCGCAGGTGGGAAGAACAACGACGCGCGTCAGGATAACGCAGCGGTTGGCGGTGGCCTTGACAACACGGCGAGCGGCGTGGCCGCTACCGTTTCGGGCGGATTCCAGAACACGGCGTCCGGCACGGCCGCGACCGTTGCCGGCGGTACTCTGAATCGAGCTGCCGGAGTCGCCAGCTTTGCCGCCGGCGATGGCGCGGCGGCTGACCATGACCGCACTTTCGTGTGGTCCGACGATCGCGCCAACGGCTTCACATCGACCGGGTCCAACCAATTCCTCATCAGTGCTGCCGGCGGGGTCGGCATTGGAACCAACGCTCCGACGTCGGCGCTGAGCGTGGATGGCACGGTCACCGCCGATGCCTTCGAGGGGGCGCTCGGCTGGGCTTGGCTCACCGACCAACCAGACATCGTCGCGGGCCCTGGCCTTACGGGAGGCGGAACGCTGGACCAGACGCGCACGTTGGCGCTCGACGACGCGGCGATTTCAGCTTGCACTGGCGCTGGCGACAAGGTCATCTGGGACCCCACGGCGCAGCGGCTTGCCTGCGGAACCGATGGGGGCAACACCTACACGAGCGGGGACGGGCTCTTGCTTGCGGCTGGCGAATTTAGCGTGGCCCCCGGCGGCGTCAATCTGAATCACTTGGGCTTCGACCCGGCAACGCAGGCGGAATTGGACGCCCACAAGGTCGGCAGCGACCATGACGGTCGATACCTGCGCAACAGCGCAACGGGGACCGAGACGTTTACCGGCGGCGTGCTTCGCGTCGAAGGAGAACTATCGGCTAAGGTTCTGCGGGCCACCAGCCTCAGTTACTCTAAGGACATCATCTTCGACGGCGGCGTTGGCTGGCCAACCGGCCGCATGGGCTTTGCTGGCGGCCAACTGCAGGCGTTCACGTTCAACCGTGACATGCTGCTGGATGGCACCTTGCGCTCCCGGGCGCCAGACATGGTCCTTAACGTGGGCGGACCCGACCGGGACCAGCGGCTTTGGTTCGGTCGATCCAGCGGGTCAGAATACCTAAGGTGGAGCGAAGCGACGCCGACTTTCATTCTCTCAGACGGCTTGATCGTGTACGGCGCGCTCACGGAATCCAGCAGCATCAAGGCCAAGGCCAACATTGAGACGCTGGACGGCGCCCTCGATGACGTGACCCAATTGCGCGGCGTCAGCTACGACTGGAAGCCCGATTCCGGCGGCGAAGGCCGCGATCTTGGCTTGATCGCCGAGGAAGTGGCCGAGGTCGTCCCCGAGGCTGTGACCTTCGACGAGAACGGCGAGCCCATCGGACTACGATATGGCCACATGGTTGGCTTGCTCGTTGAGGCGGTCAAGGAGCAACAGCTCTTGATCGAGGAGCAGCAAGCGGTCAACGACGCGCTCGAGGCGCGCTTGGCGGCCATCGAGGCCCAACTGGGCCTCGTGCCCGCGCCGTAAGGCTGGCGCAGGGGGCCGCCACGACCCG